>CAZNLI010000080.1:0-1529 GCA_964574125.1 uncultured Methanoregula sp. | reverse complement strand
TAACCTGGAATCGACTGACCGGAGAGATGCCGAGATCCTTGACATAGATGAAGAAGCGTACCGTTCGGGAACGCTCGCGACCCGGCTCTATGGTATCGCACGGGTGCCGGTACTGGGTGAGAAGATCCAGCCCGCAAAGTACATCCTTGAGGAGCAGGACGAAGAGCGGGCAAAAGACGAGATCGCCCGGTTTATCACGAAGGTGATGCTTCCCGACACGTACTACATCACCGGAGCAGGGTCTACAACGGAAAGCATCGCCGCTCATCTTGGGGTAAAGAAGACCATCCTGGGAGTCGATGTCCTGATGAATGGACGCATTGTCGCGAAGGATGCTGATGAGAAGACCCTCCTTTCATTCCTTGAAGAGAAGACGCCTGCCCGGATTATCGTGAGTCCGATCGGAGCACAGGGATTTATCTTCGGCCGCGGAACCCAGCAGATCAGCGCGGAAGTAATCCGGCGCGTGGGTCTCGACAATATCATCGTTGTCGCCACACCGGCAAAATGCCGGGCAACCCCCTCCCTTCACGTGGATACCGGCGATCCGTCTCTTGATGCAGCGTTTCCAGATTCTCTCCTGGTAATCTCGGGATACAGTATCGCCCAGAGAAAGAAAGTTGGTAAATAGCCGGATTCTGAAACGGCGTGACCTGCGGCCGATGAAAATTTATTGGGGCGTGGTATCGTTTTCCGGGGGATTCATCGCGACTCGTGCGATAATGAACCCGACGACGGCAAGTGCAAGGACATAGGGGAATACGCCGAGATACGACCCGGTTGAAGTCTTGATGAACCCGGCAATCTGGGGACCGGCGATTGCCCCGGCACCATACGCGAGGAAGACCATCCCGTAACAGCGCGGATAATCGCAGGTGCCGAAATAATTCGCGGTCGCCGCCGGTGCGATCGCGAGCCAGCCGCCGAGGCATCCCCAGAGGACCGCAAAGGCAATGACGTAGGTCACCGGTCCCGGCGCAAGCCAGATTATTCCGGCTGCAAAAGCGATCAGGACGAAGGAGATGATCGCGGACTTCCGCGGAGTTATCCGGTCCGCAAGTGCCCCGAAAACGGGTCTTCCTCCACCGTTAAAGAGCGCGAAGAAACCGACCAGCAGTGTCGCGAGTCCTGCCTCAATACCGACATCGGTCCCGACCGGCTTTGCAATCGAGATCGCCATGAGCCCCGCGAGGCATCCGATGAAATAGCAAGCCCAAAGCCCGTAAAACGACCGTGTCCGCATCATGACATCCCGCCGGCATTCGCATACCGGTTGTGCGCTCGTCCCCGCCGCCGGCGCCCATCCTTCCGGTCTCCAGCCAGGCGCAGGGAACCGGAGCGGAAGAGACAGCAGCATGATGAGGATCATGAACGCGACACCGAATAACCGGAATGTTGTCATAACACCGTGCCTTGCAATCAGGTAACCGGCGATGTTTGCCGTAAGAAATGCGGAAAAGCCAAAACCCAGCGGGGTCAGCCCCACTGCGACTCCCCGCCGGTCCGGGAACCAGCGGGCTGAGACCGCC
>CAZNLI010000079.1:0-2064 GCA_964574125.1 uncultured Methanoregula sp. | reverse complement strand
TTCCCGCACTGCGGGAAGTGCCCCGATCTCGTGTGCGAACGGTTCACCCGGTTTAAGGATCCAAACGTGAGCGATGCCGAGGCGGCGGCGGGACTTGTCGAAAGGGTGCAGGAACTCAGGAGCCGGAACTAGGGGCGAAAAAGATCTGCACGCGGTTTTTAGGGGAGTGAAGGTTCCGGACCAGCTGCATGACCCCGGTCTCCTTTTCCGTGAGGGCAAACAGCCCCGAGGTTTCGGATTTTGCAATAAGGCCGGCCTCCACCAGTCGGGTTACATGGAACAGCAAATGGCCGCCCTTGTAGCCCGTGAGGGTGCTCAGCTCGGAATACGACAGGCCCCCGCCCGAGAGTCCTTTCATGATGGCAAACCGGACCGGGTGCGAGAGCGGCTCGATTAAGGTGGACAGCACCTCCTCGTCGGGAAGATCCGCAACGGCAAGATCCGTCCTTTTCCGCCGGAGTACTTCCCGTACCGACGAGAGGCGGCCGACTGCCTGCATCAGGGTATCCCGTTCCCGGACATAGGTGTCGAAGCATTTCCTGCAGGGCTCCCGTCCGAGTTCGGGGTACCGGACGACAAGGTCTTCATCCCGGCGGGCCTGGGCAGCGATATACTGCCCGGCCTCGTCCGGATCCATGCGTTCCGCGGATTCCTTGAGTCGCGAGAGGAAGAACTCGATACAGTCGGACCGGGGATAGAGCGTACAGTTCTTCGGGCAGACCGTCTCGAACTCGCGGCTGGCGGTCGATACTACCAGTTCGAGCAGGAGGCGCTGGTAGCCCTGCCCGAGCTGCTGGCGCATGGCCTCGATCCGCTCTTCGATCACAAGCGACTGGAACGAGCGGAGCTCGGCCCTGATGGTATCGCCGGTCTCTTTCTGACCGGCCTGCAGCTCCCGGAGGGTCTTTTCGATCCGGACGATCCGTTCCTCAATCTCGTCTTTCCGCATGGTACGCTCCCCGCAGGTATACTGGAATTACCTTACAATATATTTTGTTTTTCCGCCAACTCCGCAGTATGACAAAACAGGGATCCCAGGATGCCCGGCGGCCTGCTTCACCGGCACACGGGAAAGAGATCCATGCACGCTGCGGTTTTTGCTGCAGCAGCTGTGCGGCCTACAAAGAGAACGCAAGGACCGACGAGGACAGGAAGAAAGTAAGCGATAGATGGCAGAAACTTTACGGGCTTGCCATTCCCCCGTCGGCGATGTGCTGCGACGGGTGCCTTGAACCCGATGAGAACCACCCGCACCGGATTGGAACGGACTGTCCCCTCCGGACCTGCGTTCTCAAAAAGGAGATCGCCCATTGCGGGGAGTGCGGGTCATTTCCCTGCGATTTAATAGAGAAGCACATGGCTTCTGTGGAAACGGCAGTGCCCCGGGCCCGTGAGATCATGACCGCGGATGAGTTCCACCGGTTTGTCGATCCCTACCTCTGCCGGGAATTCCTGATCGCGGGAAAACGGTAACGCGTACCATAAAACCATGTATGCAGAAGATCTGTTCATGGGAGAAAACCCAAAGGCTGTCATCGCCGTACCGGGGGCGGGGTTATGGGCCTGAACATCTTTGCACCGGACAGGTCGGAACCGCGGATCGTGACCCTCGATGCACCGGTCATGATGGCGGGAGTCTCTGCGAGGACCGGGATCGATACTATCTTCCGGGATGTACCGGCTCTCGGGAAAAAATACCAAAAAATCAAACAGTCCATCCCCGACAGGAAAGTGCCGTGGGCATTTGTCGCCATCAGCAAGAACTTCAGCAGCGATACCCGGCAGTGGGATTACCTGATGGGCGATGTCGTGACATCTTTCGATGCGGTTCCAAAAGACCTGGAGACGTTTTCGATCCCGCCGGGGACCTATGCGGTCTTTACGGTCCGGCCGGCGTTTGCCTTCCTCTTCGGCCTTATGATCGGCAGGACAAAGCAGTTCATTTTCACCGAATGGCTGCCCCGGTCGGGCTATGAAGTGGATGCATCGGTGCTCGGGGATTTCGAGTATCACGATGAGCGGAGCACCGGGCGATCCCCGATGATCGAGATCTATGTCCCGGTA
>CAZNLI010000078.1:0-3266 GCA_964574125.1 uncultured Methanoregula sp. | reverse complement strand
AGGGGGGTTTCTTCCGGTCTTTCAAGTATGCCATCGATAGAAGGAAGATCGCTGTCATGATTATTCGCGTCACTATTCTTCAGAAGATCCTCCATTGTAGTGGCAAAAGATATCTCCATCATTTTTTTCGCTGCTTCAAAATTTTCAGCATTCATCGAGACTACTGATATTTCACTCATCGCAATGCACCAATATTCTAAAATATTTTTTTTATGCTGCAATCTAGACAAACAAGACCAGATAATTGGACATCAAATCATCAAGATTTTCAAATAAATAATTCTCTTATATGTATCCCCATTCCCTTATTTTATACAATTCGGATTAAAATGCTTTTAACCGGTTTCCTATCATTTGTTTTAAAAATTTTTCCGCCGCGAACTGCCGGAATCGTGCACGATCATTTCCGGGCGGTGGCATTCCTTATGTCTGGCGTCCAGTTCAGTCCTGCACGGGGGGAGCAGTACCCGGATCTTTGCAGGAATCTTCCGGGGTAAAAAGGTGGCTTACGCCAAGCACGGTGTTGATCGCCCGCAGGTCGCCGTTGCACTGGAAGATGATGAGGACGATGAGCGTGAGGGGGACGGAGAAGAACATCCCGGCGATCCCGAGCAGCCAGCCCCAGAAGATCACCGAGAGGATCACAAGGAGCGCCGGGATATCGAACCGGCGCGAGGCAAGGTACGAGAAGACCGGGTTCTCGACAATAAGGTTGAGGGCGCAGACGAGCGCAATCACGGCAATTACGCCCCAGATCCCGAACTGGATGTAGGCAAAGAGGATGGCGGGGATGGCGGCGACGAGAAGACCGATGTAGGGGATGTAGCCGAGCGCAAAGGTGAGCAGCCCCCACGCGGGAGCACCGTGGACTCCCATGATCCAGAGAGAGGACGAGAAAAGGATCCCATGTACGGCGTTCGTCTCGGTCCGGACGATCATGAAGTCGATGATGTACCGGCTCATACGGGAGATCTCGCGGAACGGTACAAGATCCCCGCCCGTGAACTGCGAGAGCCGGGCCGGGATCTTCGGGGCTTCAAGGAGCATAAAAAACGTCGTCACGCCGATGATGAAGACAACGATGACGGCTTCCCCGGCCGTGAGGATGGAGGAGACGACAACCTGGATGATCTCGCCAAGGTCGATTGCAGAGACAAACATCTCCTTTGCCGCTCCCATGTTTGTCCCGAACATCGAAAGGGTCTCGGCAAGCCTCGCATCGAGCTGCGCCTGGTAGAGCGGGAGGTCCGTATTCACCATCGCAAACGACCATGCGGAGAGGAAGACGAGAGCAAGGAGGCAGGCAATCGCGGCGAGCGTGAGGATGGAGACGGCGGCGGTATCGGACCATCCCCGTTTCGTAAGGTACGCCATCGCGGGCAGCAGCATGAGGGTCAGGATGAGCGAGACGAGGATGATGCTCACGATCCCCGCCATCATCCGGATGCCGAGGATGATGACGATGAAGAGCGCTGCATAGATGACCACCGGTGCGATCCGTGTGTCCCGTTCCCCGTCCATTACCCGGATCAAGGAGATTGGACGATAGATACTTTCGCTTTTGTTCTGTTGGGAAAAGCAACCGATATCTTGATGCCTGTTACCGGCGGAAAGATGTTCCGTGCTTTTACGATGCAGGTACGGTTCGGCGCATCCGGTACAGGCCCGGCGGGATTTTCTTTGGTGATTGCATGAGCCCGGACCGCGACGATCTCTTCCGGCAGGAGTCGGACCGGATCCGTTCGTTCTTCATCCGGCCGTTCTTCCTCTCGCTCACGATCGGGATCCCGTTCTGCACGTACAAGTTCCTGTTCGGGGTGGCGGCGATCCGTGCCGGGGGTGACGGTTCTGTCCTCGCGGTATCCGGCTGGCTCGTGGTCGGGTGGGCCCTTGCCGATCTCCTCATGAACGCCGGGCGGGCACTCGCCGATCTCATAGGCCGTGAGGCGCCGTTCGAGTACTGCACGCTTGCGCAGGCCGGGCGGATCGTCCGGATGCCGATGGTCTTCCTTGCGCTCGACACGCTGCTCTCGTTTGCCATCATCTGCTTCATGCTCTGGTCCGGCTGGATTGCGCTTCTTAATCCGGCTGAGTCGTACCTCTGGGCCGGGGCAACCACGCTGAACTTAATAAGCCTCTCGGTGGTCTCGCTGTATAACGAGATCGCAAAGGCGGGAAGAGAACAGCAACGGTGACTTGAGAAACCGGGACTGCGGGGATCTGATGGTGCGGGGCCTGCCTGCTGGATTCCCTGTTTTTTTTAAATTGATCAGAATTGTTGCCGGGTCAGGTTCGTGCCGTGCCGGCGTTCCTGCCAGACCGGAACTGTTTCAGAGTCTTGTGCTCCCGGAGGATCATGACCGTCGCTGCCGCAATCGCGATGACCGGGTAGCAGACGATCCCGTCCGCGAGCTCGCAGGTCGTGCGGCTGCCGGGAAAGATGCTCCGGCCGGTGTTGGTTGTCGCATGGATGAGGATGGATGCAATCCGAAACGGGACCAAAGAGGGCATACACGAGCACAAAAAAAGGAGGGGCGACCGTTGGTCCACGGCGTGAGGGTTCATGGATTATATCAGCTGATGCAATACTTTCGTTTCATCTGGTGTGTCCGGTGTCCGGTCGAAGCCGTTTGTCGGGAAAATTCCTTTCCCGGACACGGGGTCGTATGATCCTGCCGGACGATTAATGCACGGATCGTTACAGAATTCCCTGCGCCTCGGTTCATGCCGGGCCAGTGAATGCATTTTTCCAGCCCGTTGGGGGAAATCCTTTTTTATGACGGTATTCCTGCTATCTTTCCAGGATAATGCAACCGGATATTTATCAGCTGGTCAATTCAAAACGGGAAGAAATAATCCGTCTTGCAGGGAAATACGGCGCTTCCCGCATACGGATCTTCGGATCAGTCGCCCGTCATACCGCAGATGAAAAAAGCGATATCGATTTTCTTGTCGAGCCTGAGCCGGGAAGGACGCTTTTTGATCCTGGCGGGTTTGCGTACGATCCTGAAAACTTCCCGGAAAGACCGGCAGATGTCTGTACCCTGCCCCTGCTGCGCGAAGCAGTCCGTGAAAGAGTGGTCGCGGAAGCGATTCCCTTATGAGAGACGACCGGTTGCGTTTTCCTGGTAGGGAAAAAGCCATCCGGAATATCGGGAAATATTCATCATACGGGAAACAGGCATTCGGGCAGGATGAACTTGTCCGGGTATTTCTCTCATCGATACAATGCTTTAAGGGAACTATCAGAAATCCAGTTCTTCCGG
>CAZNLI010000077.1:0-3279 GCA_964574125.1 uncultured Methanoregula sp. | reverse complement strand
TCCCGTTCCGGTCAAAAACCGCCCGGTCAGACCACTGCTGCCACCGGATCTCACCATCGGGCATTCGGATGCGGTGTTCGACCGTCTGTACCGGGCGGTCGGGCGTAATCAATGCAAAATGCGCCTTGAGGGCCGGAAGATCTTCTTTGGGAATATCCGGGGTAAACCGGTGACCGACGATCTCCTCGCGGGTTTTCCCGAAATACCGGCAGTATGCATTATTGACAAAAATATGCGACCCATCCGGTAAAAACCGGCAGATGAACTCTGTCTGGTCCTCCACCACGTTCCGGTACCGCTCCTCGCTCTTCTGAAGTTCCAGCTGGTTTTTCGTGAGTTCATCGTAATTCTGGCGCAGTTCCTCCTCAGTCGCCGTCAACTGCTCGTAGGAGGCGTTCAGCTCCCCGTAGGTGCTTTTCAGATTTTCTTCGGCCACTTTCCTCGCGGTGATATCGCGAATGGATTCAATGGCGCCGATCGCATTACCACTGGTATCGCAGAGCGGGGATGCAATCAGCCAGAGATGCGCACCCTTGCCACCATACAGTGCCGGGCTGTAGAATTCAGAGATAAGAGAGTTCCCGTCCCGGGTCAGGGCCGGATCCGCCGCTGCCGGTCCGGTATCGGGACTGAGAACACGATCCACCAGAGGGATCCGTTCTTCATTAAACCGTGCGAGAGCCTCCGCATAATTTTCGGTTCCGAGGATTGCACTGGCAGGTATCCCGGTCATCGTCTCCATCATCCGGTTCCAGGAGATCACCTTATTCTCCTTGTTGATGGCAAACGTTGCATCCGGGAGAAAATCGACGATATTTGCCATCAGCTGCCGGGACTCCTTTAAATCCTCGCGCGCCCGGTTGCGGTCGATGGCATGCAGGAGATTGTATTCGAGTTCGGCGAACTGGGACTTCGGGTTCCCGCCTTTCTGGAGGTAAAAGTCGGCGCCGTTGTTGAGGGCCTCAATGGCGATCTCTTCCCTGCCCCTCCCGGTGAAAAGGACAAACGGGAGACTGGGGTGGTGGAGACGGATATGCCGGAGGAATTCAACGCCGTTTATCGCGGGCATCTCGTAGTCGGAGATGATACCGTCATACTTCCGGTGCTTTGTTTTATCGAGTGCTTCCCCGACAGACTGAGCCGTATCGATCCGCAGCTTTCCTGACATTTCAAGAAAGATCCTGGCGAGATCGAGCAGCGCTGGATCGTCATCGAGATATAACACCGAGAACATCGCTTCACCACATCGCGATAACCTGCATTTGGCTGAGACAGGATAAAGCCAACCGATCTGATCCTGAAAAATGAATTATTTTTCGACGGATATGCAAGTGAGTACAATAAAAATTCAGCTGCAGCCGGACCAGCCGCAGTGCTTGCAGATCCCCTGGTTACAGCCCTCGCCGAAGTCCAGCGGCTCGCGGCATTCGGGGCAGAGCCGCTGCTCCCCGGTCTTCTTGATGTTCCAGTCGCTGAGGGTCGAGATGCTCTGGTTTTTGGCGGACAGGTCGATACACCGCCCGACTACATCAGCACAGGAGTGACCTTCCGAGGAATGGTTCTTGATCGCCGAGATACAGTTCACTTTTGCGAACTGCTTGACGAACTTCCCGTAGGGCACGCCGTTCTGGAGGCCGGTGCTGATCGCCCGGCCAAGGGCGCTGCTGTTCGCGTCGCACCCCCCGCTCCCGACTGTCCGGATAAAGACCTCCATGGGGTTTCCATCCAACAGGTTCACGGTTACGTAGAGGCGGCAGCATCCCGACTGGCAGAGATAGGTCCGGCCGGCCAGTTCCTTTGGCCGGTCGATGGACAGCGACGGGATCTTCTCGGGCACTGCCCTCATGGCGGCTGCAGCCGTAATTGCGGGAATCGTGGCCACGGCAGGGGTGGACGGTTCCTTCTCTTTTAAGGAGAGCACGACATCCTCCCGGCTCCCGGTCCGGTAGATGGTGATCCCCTTGAGGCCGAGTTTCCACGCCATCATGAGCGCCTCCTCGCAGTCTGCCTTTGTCGCCGAGCCGGGCATGTTGATGGTCTTACTGATCGAAGCGTGGACATACTTCTGGAAGCTGGCCTGCATCCGGATATGGTCCCGCCACGGGATATCGAGCGCCGTCTTAAAGAGCGACAGGAACTCCACCGGGAGCCAGGTAAGATCCTGGACACTCCCGGTCTCGTGGACATGGGAGATGACTGCCTCGGCCTTCTTTGCCCGCTCGTCCCCGGCAAATCCCATGACCGTCAGGGTGTGCAGGAGCGCTTCCTTAAACACCGGGTTCACGATAACAAAGATCTTTCCTACCGTGTTCTTCCGCGTGTAGGCAAACGAGAAGATCGGCTCGATGCCGCTCGAACACCCGGCGAGGAGCGAGATGGTCCCGGTCGGGGCAACCGTCGTCATCGCCGCGTTCCGGACCTTATAGTCCTTCCAGATACTCCCCTGCCAGGCCGGGAAGGTCCCGAGTTTTTCGGCACGCAGGTGCGATTCCTCAACGGCGGTATCCGTCACGATCTTCATGACATGCTCGCACCAGGCCCGGCCTTTCTCCGAGTCATACGCGAGACCGATCATGAGCATCGCGTCGTGGACGCCCATGACACCCAGGCCGATCTTCCGGGTCCTCCTTGTGGCTTCCGCGATCTGCGGGATAGGAAAGACGTTCTTCTCGATCACAAGGTCGAGGAACCGGGTCGCCATCCGGGCGGTCTCGCGGAGCAGGTTCTCATCCAGGGCCTCGTCTTTGACGCAGGCGGCAAGGTTGATGCTCCCAAGGACGCAGCTCTCGTAGGGCAGGAGCGGCTGTTCGCCGCAGGGGTTCGTGGTATCGATCTCACCGAGCAAAGGCGTCGGGTTGTGCCGGTTGATCTCGTCGTAGAAGAGGATGCCCGGCTCGCCGTTCTTCCAGATCCCGTCGACAATGCCCGTCCAGATCGCACCGACCGTGACTTTTTCCCCCGAATGGGGGTTCGTGAGCCAGACGTCGTCGAACCTGCGCTTCTCCACGAGGTCCATGAACCTGTCATTCATCATCACCGAGATGTTGAAGTTGGAAAAATCCCCCGCCTTCTTCTTTGCGGCAATAAACGAGAGGATGTCGGGGTGCCAGACGTTGAGGATCCCCATGTTTGCCCCGCGCCGGCGGCCGCCCTGCTTGATCACGTCGGTGGCCGCGTTAAAGACCCGCATGAAGGAGATCGGGCCCGAGGCGACGCCGTCGGTGGACTGCACGGGGGAGCCTTCCGGCCGGATATGGGAGAAATTATACCCGGTTCCCC
>CAZNLI010000076.1:0-3510 GCA_964574125.1 uncultured Methanoregula sp. | reverse complement strand
CGTTCGAGCTTGCTTCCGGTGTCCAGCTGGAAGTCCGGCTCTCGAATACGCCGGCGCAGAAATTCTACCGGAGGCTGGGGTACCGGGACGTGTTCCGGATCCCGGCCTACTACTCGAACGGCGAACAAGCCGTTGTCATGATGAAGTGGTTCCGGTTCTAGACATAATAATCGCGGGTGTATCTCCCGGTCGTACTCCCCGGGGGGTTCTTCCCGATATATATTCCCGTACATTGTTTTTCGGATCCATTTTCCCGCCGGTCCATCTGCCAATCTGCCAATCAAACAGAAACGGTTTTTCCTGCCCGTGATCAATGATTGCGATCATGCATAAGGATCGGGCGGGATCCGTTTGAACAGGAACGGCACTTCTCCGGTTCCCGAAAACAACGGGAACGGAACCCTGTTCCCCTTCCCCGATGCCGATCAACGGGAGCGGGAGATCGAGACGAGCCGGGCTGCACACAAACGCCCCCGCGATCCGCTCCCGCCGAAGGGGGAGTTCGGACTCCGGCGCGGGATCCGGCCATGGATGGCCAACCTTATCGCCATTGGCGGGATCATCGGTTCTGCCTATTTCATCGGCTCCGGGTATCTTGTCTCCCAGATGGGCCCGAGCGTTATCATCCTGTACGCGATTGGCGGGCTCATCATCTGGACGGTGATGCAGTCCTTTGCCGAACTGCTCGTCAATGTCCCGCGGCAGGGCAACTTCATCAGCTATTCCGCGGAGTTCATCTCCCCGACATGGGCCGTCGGGACCGGGTGGAGTTACTGGTTCAACTGGTGCGCCTACATCCCCTCGGAAGCAGTTGCCGGCGGGATCATCATGCACGTCTTTATGCCGACCGTGCCGGTCGTAATCTGGGCGATCGCGTTTTTATGCGTGATCACCGTGCTCAACCTGATCCATGTGGGCGGGTTTGGCTGGGTGGAGAGCACGCTTGCGATCGTGAAGATCGGGCACAATGTCATCTTCTGCGTCCTTGCCGCCCTCATCGTCTTTGGGATCATCGGGGCGGCGGGGTTTATCGGGACCAGCATCGTTGCCCCGCCCGGCACGAACCTGTACGACGACATCTTCCCGGCCGGGGTCTTTGTGATCATCACCAACCTCGCGATCATCCTCGTGAACTTCCAGGGCTCCGAGATCGTGGGGCTTGCAGCGGCAGAGACCCAGGATCCCAAAACAACCGTCCCCAAAGCCTGCCGGCAGGTCGTCCACCGGATCATCCGGGTCGACATCCTGCCGATCCTCCTCCTTATCTTAATCATCCCGTTTTCGGAAGCCGGGATCAGCGACAGCGTCTTTTCCATGGCGCTTGAGAAGTACGGCCTCTCGCAGGTCGCCGCCGTGCTCTCGTTTATCGTGCTCACCGCCGCGTTCTCGTGCGCGAACAGCGGATTCTACGGTGCGGTCCGGGCGCTGTACGGCCTCTCGGTCGAGGGCATGGCCCCGAAGATCTTCCAGCGCCTCAACAAGAACTGCGTCCCGATGATTGCCACGCTCTTTACGCTTCTCTGCTGCTGGTGCGTGCTCTCGCTGTGGTGGTTCACGAACGGCGAAGGGGAACTCTACCTCTGGCTCCTCTCGGTCTCGGCCTTCACCGGCGCCATCTGCTGGATCTCGATCTGCTGGGCGCAGGTGGTCTTCCGGAGACGGGTGTACGAACGCGGGTACACGAAGGCCGATATCATTGCCCCGGCGCCGCTCTCGCCCTGGATGCCGGTCATCATCGGCGTCATCCTTGAGGCCGTGGCGCTCGCGGTCCTTGCCTTCAACCCGGACCTCTCCGGTTCGCTCTACCTCTCGGTGCCCGTGGTCTGTATCCCGATGATCGTGTACTGGCTCGGGATCCGGTGGAGGAAGATAAAAGGCATCCGGTTCCTCAACCCGGAGGAGAAGAGTTTTGACGAGCTCTTCCCGGATAAAAGGGCAGGCAGGTAAATGCTAAAAGAGTGTGCAGGGCAGGCACGCCCTGCCGGGTGTATTATTCCGAGAGATATCCGGCCGTGACTGCATAGATCACGTGTTCGGCAGCTCCCAGCCCCAGCTCATCCTCTGCAGCAGTTGCATTGAATCCGGTAAACGGTACACCGGCAAGGCCCCGGGAGGTTTCCATCAATAGGACATTCTGCACGGCATGGCCTGCCTCAAGGCTGACATGCCGGGTAATCTCCTCATCAGACTTCATGATCTTCTGGAAGGGTGCGTAATCCGCGCTGATGACAATCGTCACCGGCGCAGAGAATACTGATTTCTGGCCAAGCACAGAAAGGGCGGCATCCTTTCCGGACTGATTCTGATAAAGATCAAGGGTATTGTTGACCGGGTCGTACGTGTAGATCCCCGGAGCAACACCCGTTACATTGCTGACAAGGACAAAGAGGGTCAACGGGTACGTGGCCATAGCCGACGGGGCAGTCCTCTTACCGGTTGCCGGATTGGTTATACCCTGTGCACTCCAGAGAATGAGAGAAACACTCTCCGGTGAGAGGGAGGTGTTGGAATACCCCCTCACTGACCGACGGTGTTCCAGTGCATAGTCCAGCGTCTTGTCGGATGTATGATCCGGCGCAGGCAGCAGGATACGATCTCCTGTTACTGAAAGGGTGGCTGAGGATCCGTTTACCGCTGTTGCGACATCGCTTTTGGTCATCGATGCCGATTCAAGGACAAGAACCCCGGCAATGACCAGGATTACGATGAGTAACAACACATTTGTTCCTGACAGGATTTCCCGCGTCATGACTGCATACACCTTTTTTTGGACTGCCGGCAGATCCGGCGTTTGTGTTCTAGGATACTATTCCTTAATTCCGGTATTTGTGTATTGTTTTTACCCGGTTATGATCGGACACGTCCGGGGAAACCGCCCATAGTGCGGTTCACAGAATTTATCCCCGTTTTGCACCAACAGGGAAACACCGGAATTCTGGAGAATGCAATGAAAGAAAAGAACCAGAAAGTGATCAGCGAATTTTTGAAACACACCGATTCCATCGGCGACGATATGCTTGCAGATACGAAAGAGATGCTCGGGAGTATGCCGTTTATCCTGCCGGTCCAGAAAAACGAGCGGCCGGACTACTTTGCGCTCATGTGCATTGCGGACGACATGCTCTGCCGGCCTCCGAACCTTTCGGCAAAGACCGCCGAGCTCGTCACCCTTGCAGCCGCAGCAGCGGCAGGAGCCGACCAGTGCCTGAAGTTCCACATACGGGCCGCGGCAAAGGAGGGGGCGACAAAAGGCGAGATCTTCGATACGATCATGATCGCGGCGCTGGTCGGGAAGACAAAGATCCTTGCATCGGCGCTCCGTGACTTCAGCGAAGCGTATCCGGAAAAATCCCCAATAAAAAAGAGCAAATAATTTTTCTCTCGTTTACCTTTTTACGCCCCGGCCCAGTTCCTGGTGTGCGCGGGCAAGGTGCTGGGCGGCAAGTGCACCGAGAAGCGAGAGCTCACCGGCAAGGACGCCGCACGCGATGATCTCGGCGAACCGTCTCG
>CAZNLI010000075.1:0-3591 GCA_964574125.1 uncultured Methanoregula sp. | reverse complement strand
GTCAGGCCGGAATAGCAGTCAAAAAAGCCACGGAATCCCTCAACCGTGCGCTCCATCGCCTCCCGGGAACTGTCCGCCGCAGCGATGATGATATAGACATCCTTTGTTCCCAGTTCAGGATACTTTGCAACCGTCCGGTCGATGAGCGTCTTCATCTGCGCATTCATGGAGTAGAAATACACAGGCGTTGCCAGAACAAGGACATCGGCAGCGATCATCTTCTCCAGGATGCCGGCCATGTCATCTTTCTGGACGCAGGTCCCGCCATTCTTCCTGCAACCGTCGCAGGCAAGACAGAAATTTATTTTCTTGTCTCTCAGAAATATTTTCTCGGCCTGGTGACCGGCCTCTTGCGCACCTTTAAGAAACCGGTCGCAGAGCAGATCGGAATTCCCGTGCTTTCTCGGGCTCGCCGATATTATTACAACATTTTTACTCATGTCTCATCTCACCATCCTTCACCCCACCCTGCAACATTCTTCATCCGGTACCGGTTTTTGCCAGATGGCATCGTCCCGTTGTGCGTTCATGGTTACTGTTACTCCGTTTATGTTTTGTTCCGCATGATGGTCCGACCGGACCCCGGCAATTCCTGATCTCTGCCCGGTAATTGCGGGCAGTATCGGCCGTGTTCCTGTGGTATATATCAAGTATGTATGACATAAATAGTAAGAACAAACAAGAATGTGACATACTTACAGGTTTGATACTAATGAAAAAAGCGCCGAAGAAATTCAAGTACAGCTGGCCAATCGAGGCGACGCTGGACGTGATTGGCGGCAAGTGGAAGCCGCTGGTCATCTACCAGCTCAAGGACGGCACGCTCCGGTTCAGCCAGATCATGGACAGGGTGCAGCCCAAGGTCACCCAGCGGATGTTGACAAAGGAGCTCCGCGAGCTGGAGAAAGACGGGCTCGTCATCCGGAAGGTATACCCGCAGGTCCCCCCGAAGGTCGAGTATTCGCTCACGGAGAAGGCACAGTCCCTGATCCCGATCCTCGACGACCTTTGCGACTGGGGATCCGGGCACATGGGGGACGAGATCGAGTTCAGGTGCGAGGAAGAATAAGCGGAAGCGGAGCCCCTGTGACTTAAGGTCCTTAACTCCACATGGCACTAACGGAAGTATTGCTTCAGCTACCCCTCTGGATAATTGCATTTTGCGAGCTGTATAACGATATCCGGTTATATCAGCCCTTAAAAGGGATTATAAAAAAGGCATCGGGAAATTCCGGATAGTTTACTTCATCTTCTTCTCGAGCTTCTTGAGCTTCTTCTTTGCCGATTCGCTCCCCGCAGCCGCCTGCTTCGAGAGATCTTCTGCCTTTTCCTTCTTTATTTTGTTCAGCTTCGTCAGCTCGTTGGCATATAAGGATTCATGTACCTTTTTCCTTTCTTAAAAATTTCCCGGTAAGTCCGGTTCCCGCCACGCGGTATTCCGCGGAATTCTTATCCCACCGGAATAAATCCTGAGTGACAGCCCATGAATCCGGGTACCGGTGTTACGGGAAACCCCTCCCGCAGGATGATCTATTCCATCTTCCTGCTCGGGTTCTTTGCGATCTTCTCCACGACAATTGCAAAAAATCCCGTACTTCCCCTCTTCTCGCAGGCGCTCGGGGCAGACGATGCCGTTATCGGTCTCATCGCGGTATTTTCCCCGCTTGCAGGCATCCTCTTCTCATTTCCGGTCGGTGTCCTCTCCGATCATCTCGGCAGGAAGCGCCTCCTTGTTGCATCCGGCCTCGTGTTCCTCTCCGCCCCGCTTCTCTACCTTTTCATCAACGATCCGGTCTGGCTGATCCCGGTCCGGTTCTTCCACGGGACCGCGACTGCCATCCTCGGCCCGGTTATCTCCGCGATCATCGCCGAACGGTTCCCGGAGAACAAAGGCGAAATGCTCGGGCAGTACTCCTCCGCAACGCTTGTCGGCCGGACGATCGCACCGCTTGCGGGCGGGGCCATCCTCTCCTGGTTCGTGCTCTCGCCCGGTCTTTTTGAATACCGGATCGTGTACTTTGTCGCGGCACTCGCGGCGGTTCCCGTCCTTGTCCTGACCCTGCTGTACCGTGAAGAGCGATCGGGGCCCGTGAGCGTCCTCCCGTTCCCGGTCTTCCGGGAGAGTTTTATGACGTTTTTTTCCAACCGCCGGCTCCGGGGGACGGCGCTTGTTGACATGGCTACCTACTTTGCATTCGGCGCGTTCGAGACCTTCCTGCCGATCTTTCTCGCTTCCCGGGGGATCGACGCGTACGAGACCGGCGTGATCTTTGCCGTCCAGGTCCTGATCATCGCCGTCACCAAGCCCGTCTTCGGGAGGATTGCGGACCGTGCGGACAAGCGGATCCAGATCGTTGCCGGGCTCCTGATCACCGGGTGTTCGGTTGCGGCCATCCCTCTTGCAGCGTCGTTCCCCGCTTTTCTTGCGGTAAGTTCGGTCTTCGGCCTTGGCATGGCAGTCTCGACCGTTGCCACGGCAGCGTATGTCGCGGATGTCGCGAAAAAAGAGCAGATCGGGGCGTCCATGGGAGCGCTCTCCTCGATCATGGACATCGGCCACTCCTCCGGGCCGCTCTTTACGGGAATCGTGATCATGACTGCCGGGTATCCGGCAGGCTTTCTGGTGAGTTTCCTTCTCGCAATCGCGGTCACGGTAATTTTCTCGATCTCTGTCACCGGCATTTCAGGCGGGCGCAGATAACCGGCAGGGTGGATCGCGTGACCCTTCACGATTGACTTATATTCCAGTATCCGCGGGTCACCAGACCCCCGGCACGAGCCGGTACCGTACCTTCTGCATATATTCCCGGTATCCCGGAAGATCCCGGAGGAGGACCTCCTCCTCGTTCCTGATCCGGAAGGCGAGCACGACGGGAAGGATCAGGAATACCGGGAGAGCCACGTAGGAGCCGAGCGCAACCGGCGTCGCAAGCCACATGACGCTGACCCCAAGGTACATCGGGTGGCGGACGAAGGCGTAGGGTCCGGTTGATATCACGTTCTGCCCGGGCACAATCTCGACGACCCGGGAAGCGTAGGGGTTCTCACGGAAAACCATGTACACAAAAAGGTAACCGATGACAACAAAGAGATCTGCCGCGAGAACCACGGGAGCCGGGACATGCGACCAGCCGAACCGGTGATCGAGACCCGGGATGAGGAACCCTGCAAGAAAAACCGGGAGGGTAAGTAAGACAAGCCTTTTCTGGACCGGATCTTTTTCGCTGATGTGCGTCCTTCGCACGAGAAGTTCCGGGCTCTTTCTGAGAAGGGAAGAGAGCACGAAGCAGAAGGAGACGAAAAGGACTGCACAATAGACCCACGCCTCCCAGTAGTCGAGCGTGCCCGCGGGAAGAAAGAATGCGAGGCCAAGGCACAGGAAGAGTACGGGGACCAGTACCGCGATCTTTTTCTTCAGGCTCCGGAGTTCCATCGCCTCCATGGGAGGGAGATTATGGTTTCCCGATTAAAATGTTGCGGCATATTGTATGCCCGCACTCCGGAACGTGAAGTTGTCGCAGGAACGTGAAATACTGTCAGGACCCGGACTTCCGGGAAGCACCGGGGTATTCGTTGTTCCGGAAACCGGAT
>CAZNLI010000074.1:0-3836 GCA_964574125.1 uncultured Methanoregula sp. | reverse complement strand
GCATCGAGATCTTTCCCGCGGATATCCTCTCGTTCCTTGAGGATTCCGTCCATGTCCTCGAAGCGATCTCGGATGTCGCAAGGCTCAGGGGCCGGCAGGAACTGTACCGGCAGACCGGCGAGCACATCCGGCTGATTGAACGGTAGCGGCACCGGGTTTTTCTGACGGGACCGGACGCAAGCGCCGGTTTTTGTCTCCTCTTCTGATAATAATTCCTGATATCACGGGGATTTCCATCCTTAAACGCAGAATGGATGGCGGAGGCACCCGGTCCGGGATTCCGGCTTCTGGGAAGGTCCGGGAAGATTGTCAGTGACGCTGACACTGCAGCCACGGACAGGCAGGTGCAACCACCGGAAAATTCCGGAAATGTCGTTTACGCGCTTATTTAAATATCACGGTTCCTGCCGGGTCAGAATGCAACCGGTTGCGTCGCGTTCCGGTCAAGAATCTTTTCGACGGCAGTACAGAGCTCGTCCCGCCGGACCGGCTTGACAAGGTACATCGTAAAAAGCGCTCCGTATCTCTTCCGCTCCTCGGTCTCGAGTTCTTTTGCCGTGATCATGATGACCGGTGTCGTCCTTGTCGCAGGGCAATTGCGGATTGCGGCAAGAGTGTCCCAGCCATCAATGGGTGCCATCATGACGTCAAGGATAATAAGATCCGGTGCGGTATCCTGGATTTTCCGGAGACAGGAACTGCCCCCGTCCGCAGTCATGACAACATGCCCTTCCCGGGATAAGAAGATACGGAATAAATCGACAACCTCGGCATCATCGTCTACAATCAGGATTGTCGCCATGATACAGGATTTGGATTCACCGGGTTATCACGTTTTTTATATGCAGTCCCTTCAAAGTCTCTTGTATCTTGAAAAAAATTCCGCCAATCCAACCTGCAGTACCGCATCTATCAGTCACAGGGTCCGCTGAAGAACCGGGGGACTAAAAAAAGTATCGGGATTTTGCACGGATAATTCAGTCGAGCGGGATCGTCTCCAGCTGCGAGACCAGTTCCCAGATACGGGTCCGTGCATGGACCGGCATATTGGGATCGTTGCTGATTTCATCGATTTTTGAGATCGCTTCTGCTGCCCGCAGGCCGATCTCCTTGTTGTTGTTTAAGAGCAGCTGGCGTGTCTCATCTGCCACACGCCGGATATTCCGGGGGATGGTGCTGTCTTCCATGATGTGCTGCAGCATCAGGATACAGTTGTCGATTGTCTTCTGTGGGTTTGGCATAGTTACCTCACCTCGTACCTGTAGTTAATATGCCGAACCACCATATATAGGTTGAATATTGATGCGACGGTGAATTTGCGTGAAACAGAAAAAAGAAGACGAGATCATGGCAGAGTATCTCTTAAAGGGCGGTAAGATGCTGGAGAAGACCTGCAAACAATGCGGCTGCCCGCAGTTCGAATACAAGGGAAAGACATTCTGCGTGGTCTGCGCCGAACGCGAGCAGGAGAAGAAGAAGGCTGAACCCACCGGCGAACGGGCTGTAAAGAAACCCGCAGTACAAAAAGAAGCTGCCCCGGACGCCGGAGCCGTTCCCCGGCAGGATGCAATTGCAACGGAACTTGGCGTCATCATCATCGACCTGTGCCAGAGGATCAAGGAGGAAGAGGATCCCGATCGCTGCCTCGCGCTCATGGATGCCGTCAAGATCGGGGCGGAAGCGCTCCAGATCCTCCGTCAGTTGTAGGACCGCCGCGCAAGATCGTAGATCCGCTGCGCGGTCTTCTCCCCGATCCCTTTTATTGCGACGAGATCCGCAAGCTCTGCGTTGACAAGCGCCTGCACCGAGCCGAAATGCGAAAGCAGGATGCGGGCGTTCCGGAGCCCGATTTCCGGGAATGCCGAAACGACATATTCCTGTTCCTCGCGCAGGGATCGCTGTGTTTTGTGAGGATGCATCTTGCGCTCGCCCCGCTCTGCGTCTTCACGCTTTGCAAGGACATAGAGCATCTGCGCGGTGTCCTGCTCGTCTTTCGTGAGCAGGATTGCAACGCCCATATCCACCGTGATTGCGGCGAGCACGCCCCGGATCGCGTTCGGGTGGATGTCCCGCTGCATAGCAGGATCCCCTCCTTCGATGATCAGGACCGGGCGCGGCGCTGCATCGGCGATTGCCTTGACCTGCCCGAGAAGATCACGGTTGATCAGGGTGTCGGCAAAGTCGGTAGCGGTCTTGCGCTCGACGAGGATCCGGTCGCCGATCGCGTAATCGCCGGCCGGGAGGCGTTCGAGCCGGATCCGTGCGCCAAGGTTCGAGAGGACTTCGACAACTTTTGAGGAAGTCTCCCGGTCATCAACCGTGATCGCCGGCCCCTGCGGGGTGAACTCCCCGATGCCGGCCTGCACCTCCTCCGGAAGGGATCTCTGCTCAGACAGCGCCTGCTGAGCGTGAACCGGACCGGCATTCATGCTGCGCAGGCTCTTGTGCATCATCTTCTCTTTCTGGTAACTGACGTGCCGGAAGACCTCGTCGGAAGTCCCTTTGGTGACAAGCACAACGACACGGCCGGTCCCGGACCTTCCCGTCCGCCCTTTGCGCTGGATGGACCGGATCTCGGATGGCACCGCCTCGTAGAAGATCACCATGTCGGTCGAGGGGACATCGAGCCCCTCTTCCCCGACCGAGGTTGCGACAAGCACCTTGAACTCCCCGGCCCGGAACCGGGTGAGGGCTGCGATCTGGTTCTTCTGCGAGAGCCCGCGCTCGGAATCCTTGGTCGCCTGCCCGACAAACCGTTCGCAGGCAATCCCGTTCTTTGTCAGGTGATCGACAAGGAGCTGCACCGTGTCCCGGAACGTTGCAAAGACAATGATCCGGCTGTCCGGGTGCGCTGCAAGCTGCTCCCGCACAAGATCGAGCGTAATTTCCGTCTTGGGGTGCAGTTCCCGGGTCCAGCCGAGCGTCCGGTTGAAGAGATCCTGGAACGACTGGTCCTGCGCGAGGCGCTGGCTTGCCTTGCTCCCCCCGGCTCCCCGGCCTTCCGCGATCAATTTTGCAATGTACCCTTTGAAGACCTCGCTTCCCTGCGACTCGGCAAGCGTGACCGCGTGCTTCAGCTTCATCAGCTCTGCGTACACCGATGCTGCGGAGTACCCTGCCGGGTCCCGGTTCTGGATCCGCTGCTGGATCTGGGCGTTGAGCGCGGAGAGCGCCTTCATGGTGAGCCGGTCGCGTTTCGGAACCGTGAAGTGGACGGAGGCAAGGAGCGCGAGCCGGTCTTCGATGAGCGCATCGATGGTCGCGATTGCCGCTTTGAGCTCGGGGGGGAGATCGATTGTGACGGTCTCGATCTCCCGTTCGTGCACGTACGGGGCGACGTCGGGATCGGACTCGGTCCGGGTCTCGACATGGACGATCCCGAGGTTTGCGCAGACCTCGGCGATCTTCTCCTGCTGCCCGCCCGGCGATGCGGTCATGGCAAGGAGCAGCGGTTTTGCCGCGGTGGCAAGGTAGCGTTCCGCGAGGAAGACGTAGGCGTAGTTGCCGACCGCCCGGTGGCATTCGTCGACGATGAGGAGCGTGACATCCGCAAGCGTGTACCGGCCGGCGATCACATCGTTCTTGATAACCTGCGGGGTTGCAAAGATGACCGTCGCCCGGTTCCAGTCGGCAGTCCGTTCATCGGGCGGGGCCTCCCCGGTGAACATGGCGAACGGAGAGACCTCGGGTCCTGCCGCGCTCTTTACGAGCAGGAACTTCTCGAAAAACCGGAGGTGCTGCTCTACGAGCGGTTTTGTCGGCGCGAGCATCAGCACTTTCCCACCCTCGTTGTAGAGCCGGGACGCGGCAGCAAGGAGCGCAACCGCGGTCTTCCC
>CAZNLI010000073.1:0-3847 GCA_964574125.1 uncultured Methanoregula sp. | reverse complement strand
CGCACCACATCCTGTTTATTCATACCGGGTATTTCCCACGTATTATACGGCGGCTGAGCCGGCTCTCCCGGATCCTCGACAAGGATCACGCCCGTGCGGTATGCAACCGCATCATAATCGATCGTATATGCCTGCAGTCCGATGAGCATCCCGGGGATAAGCGATACTACCCAGATAAATGCAATGATGAAGATGGTGATCCCCGCAAGAAAATCGATGGAAAGATTCCCCGAATCGCTGTTCATGAGTGGGTCATCAACTCCCCCGTGATTGCATTGAAGGTAAGTATCCGTGTAGTATTGCCGGACAGGATGGTGATCGTATAGACTCCCTGTTTCAATTCAAGATCTCTCCTGTCGGAGACCGCAGGGGAAGGATTGCCTGCTATGACTGCCGCGTTCTTACTGAACAGGTGCCCCGGCGATATAATGCTGTCGACGGGTATAACATCCAGATCCGTTGTGCTGTTCCATGGCAGCGTTATCCAGCCGTTCCGGTCATAAGCAAGCATTTTTGTCCCGTCTGGATCGCGTACGCCAAAGATCCAGCTCCTGGCATCCCCGGATTCATCGACATCTATTCCGGTAATGGAGTATACCGGTTTAACAAAAGAAGAGGGAGTATCATTCCCGGACGGGTATACCGGAAGATCGGCTTTTATTACATCAAAATTAATATAACGGGATTCCCCCTCCCCGGTAACCGGGATAAGCGCCCCGCTTTGCCGGGATGAATTTTGCTGAGATGCCTGATTTTCCGGGGACGACGTGGTACATGCACTAAAGAAGATCAATGCGACCAATATTGAGATGATGAAAATTACCTGAAAATTTTTTCGCATATTCTTCCTAATGGCTATTTGAGCGAAGAGAAGATATAAATATTGGCCTCAAACTTTAATCCAGTTCATGTTCCGTATTCATGAGGTACTTTTCAATCTCCCGCAACATCCCCATCCAAACCGGGAAACGAGATCCCTGCATACCGGATCATGGGAATGAAAAACCGGGAAAATGATACCCTGCCGGTCTATGGCACAATCTTCGTGATCGGGATCTCCAGGATATCCTCCGCCCCGCACCCCTTGAGCTTCGGGATCAGCCGGTTGACCGAGCTCTTCGGGACAACCGTCTGGATGCTGTAATAGTCGATCCCGTGCAGCCGGGAAACCGTCGGTTTCTTCATGGCGGGAAGCGCCGCGATGATCTTCTCCATGGACGCGGTGGGAACGTTCATGGTGAGAAGGACCTTGTTCCGCGCTGCAATAACCCCGAAAAGGAGCGTTGTGACCTCCTCGATCTCCTTTCTTTTGACCGGATCCTCAAAGCTCGCCTTGTTCGCGACGATCACCGTGTACGACTCCATGATCTGGCCGATGATCTTGAGGCCGTTCTTCCGGAGTGTCGTTCCCGTCTCGGTAAGATCGACGACAACATCCATCAGGTCCGGGACCTTTGCCTCCGACGCCCCGAACGAGTGGAAGAGCTGGACCGGGATCTTCTGATCCTCGAAGAACTGCCGGGTCAGCTCCGGGTACTCCGTTGTCACCCGGCTCCCCGGCCGGATCATCGAGACGTTCTCGATCGGTTCGTCCCGGTGGACGGCGATCACGATCCTGACATTGCCCTCGCCGGTCTTGCTGTACGTGAGCTGTGCAACCTCGACGACATCGGACCCTGTCTCCTTCACCCAGTCGAGGCCTGATATACCGAGATCGAAATAGCCTTTCTCCACGTACGTCGGGATCTCCTGCGGGCGCAGGATCTTCACCTTGCCAATCCGCGGATCGTCGATCTTCGGGTTGTAATCCCGGTCCGTGCGCCGGACCTCGAGATCCGCCTCCTTGAAGAGCTGGAGCGTCTGGGCTTCAAGGCTCCCCTTGGGAAGTGCGAGCGTAATCATACCTGTACAGATCATACACGAACGTCAATAAATTGAACGGGAACCGGAAACGGGGGTGGTGATCCAATAGGGGGCGATCAAAAAGGGGATTGATCTGCGGGGGGCTCGTCTTCATTCAAAGGTATGGACAAGGAGCCCGCTCAGAAGTTTTGGCTCGAACCACGTGGACTTCGGGGGCATGACGCCGTCCGCATCGGCAATGTCAAGGACGGTATTGACCCGGACCGGCTGCATTGCAATCGCGAGCCGGAAGCTGCCGTTGTCAACGAGCGCGGTGAGGTCGCTCACCGGCCGGGCACCGCCAAGGTACTGGAGCCGGGCATCGCCCCTGGGGTCCGTGATCCCGAGCATCCCGAACAGGACATACTTCTGGAGGATCGCCACATCGAGGGATTCGAGCGGGGGCGCCGCCGGGTCGATTGGCCGGGTGCACTCGTACCATGTTCCGTCAAGGTAGACATGGATGATATGGTACCGCTCCGGATTTTTGATTTTGGGCGCGAGCTGGAACCCTTTGCCGTCGGCCGGCCCGTATGGTTTCACGGTGAAGACCTTCGTAAGATCCGCAAGGAACGTTGCAGGCGTGTACTTCCCGATATCGGTGAGGAGCCGGCTGTACCCGTGGATCCTGACCTTGTCATGGGCAAAGAGGACGCCGAGAAACCGGGTGATCCCAGTATCGCAGCCATCCGCACCGTGCCGGTCTGCGACATTCACGGCGGATTTTGCCCGGTGGTGCCCGTCGGCGATGTACAGGAACGGGATGTTCCGGAACCGCTCTTCAAGATCCCTGCCTGTTTCCGGATCCAGCCGGAATACCTGGTGGACGGTCCCGTTCTCCGCATGCACTTCGTCATCGGGAACCCTGTCGTCATTCAGGAGCGATTCGAGCCGGGCAACAATCCCATCCCCGTCCCGGTAGAGGAGGACGACGGGGCCGTTGTGAGTCTTTGTCGCCTCGATGTGCCGGGTGCGGTCCTCCTCCTTGTCATACCGTGTCTGCTCGTGCCTCCGGATCCGCCGGTTCCGGTAATCCTCGACGCAGAGGCAGCAGGCGAGCCCGAGGAATACCTCGCCGTTCTGTTTCACGCGGTACAGGTACAGGGAGGGACTTTTGTCCTGTACCATACGCCCGCTCGTAATAAGCGCGTGGAAGTTCTCGGCAGCCCTCTGGTATACCCGGTCGTCATGGGGGGGGATATCAGGCAGTTCCGCGTCGGGCCGGCTGACCCGTAAAAAACTCTCCGGATTTTTCGCAATGATCGCCCGCGCCTCGTCAGCAGTAACGACATCATAGGGCACTGCGGCAATCGCGCCGGCAGCATCCCGCACCGGGCGCACCGCGGCAAACGGGCAGACCCTTACCATGAATCACCGGTCCAGAACTTCATGATCGTATCCGTGCTCTCATATTTGGATGCCGCCCCCTATTAGTCTGATCTCTCCTGCACGGACCAGCCCGGCTCGGTTCCGGCTCTGCATTCATGTCGGGCTTTGCGTAAATCATATCTGGTCATGCGTTCCACCATGCTGGTGCCTGAGGCACTCTGTCTCATACGACCGTTATGATCCGTTCCCGTGACTTCACGGACTGCCAGCCGGTGCAGATCCGACGTGCAGCACCCCCCGACATCCCGGCAATTGTCGCCATCGAGAAGGAACTCTTCATCGACCCGTGGGAACAGGCAGTCTTTCTCGAAGCCCTGACCTATTACCCGACAACCTATTTTGTTGCGGAGAACGGCGGGTCCGTGGCAGGATTCGTTGTCGGTGCCCTTGAAAATACCGGCGAGAATATCTACGGCCATCTCTGCAACCTCGGTGTTATACCCACCGCCCAACACACCGGGATCGGCCGGCTGCTCGTGAGCAGAGTCGAGCACCAGTTTGCGTTCGAGCTTGCTTCCGGTGTCCAGCTGGAAGTCCGGCTCTCGAATACGCCGGC
>CAZNLI010000072.1:0-4283 GCA_964574125.1 uncultured Methanoregula sp. | reverse complement strand
GGAAGGCACGCAGCCTGGCGCACCGTTAGAACGCCGGGCTTTTCCTTTTTAAAAAAAATCCTGCAACCGGCACCATCCGGAGAACCGGGGATCGCCCGGAACGAGGTTTACCTCCAGGAGTTACTCCGGGATGGGAAGCATGACCCGGGCATCCCCCGCAAGAACGGTTCCGCTCGCTGTCGTGAGCCGGATGACCGGGTACCGGTCGCCCGCACGGGCAAGGAACCCCAGCCGGACCAGCTCGTCGATCCACGCCCGGCACTGGTGCCGGGTAAACGAACTCCCGGACCGGTAGATCGGAAGGTCATCGAGCCGGTGCGCCCGGACCCGGGGGCTCTTTACGCCGGTCAGGACATCGGCTATCAGCCCGGTGCCGTACGCCGACGGCAGGCTCTTCACGCACCGGATGATCGCTGCCGCTTCCTGTGTCCCGTCGAAACATTGCCGGGGGTTCTCGCAGGTGTCGCACGAGCCGCAGGAATCTTCCGGGTATTCCTCGCCGAAGTACCGGAGCAGGTATTTTCTCCGGCAGTCCGGGGATTCGCAGTAGTCCGCCATCGCCCGGAGTTTCCGGACCGCCATGCGCACAACCCGTTCGTCCTCGCCGCTATGCTCCAGCAGGGAACGGACCTTGTTTACGTCCCCGTGGCTGTAGAAGAGGATGCACTCGGACGGCTGCCCGTCCCTCCCGGCCCGGCCGGTCTCCTGGTAGTACGCCTCGATGGACTTCGGGAGATCGTAGTGGATGACGAACCGGACATCCGGCTTGTCGATGCCCATCCCGAATGCCACCGTTGCACAGACGATATTTGCGGCATCGTGGATGAAGTCGTCCTGCACCTTCTCCCGCACGCCCCGTGAGAGTCCGGCATGGTAGGCGAGCGCGTGAAACCCGCGCTTCTGGAGCTCTCCGGCAACATCCTCCGTCTCCTGCCGTGAGAGGCAGTAGATGATGCCGGCATCGTTCCGGTGCTGCCCGAGGTAGTCGAGGAGCAGGACACGGGGATTCTTCTTCTCCACGACCCGGTACCGGAGGTTCTCCCGGTTGAAACTCCCGATGAACTCCCGGGCGCCGGAAAGCCCGAGCTGGTCGCGGATGTCCCGCCGCACGCCGGGGACTGCGGTTGCGGTCAGCGCGATGACGGGAACCCCGGGAAATTTTTTCTTCAGCACGGCAAGCTGCCGGTACTCCGGCCGAAAGTCATGGCCCCATTCGGAGATGCAGTGCGCCTCGTCGATTGCGATGAGCCGGACGGGGAGTGCTGAGAGCGTTGCAAGAAAATTCTGCTGGAGGCATTTCTCCGGCGAGATGAAGAGGAGCCGGAGATTGTCGTTCCTAAGCCGCTCTTCGATTGCCCCGCGTTCCCGGTACTCCAGCGAGCTGTTGTAGGCTGCGGCGGGAATCCCCCGTGCGTTCAGGTCGTCGACCTGGTCTTTCATGAGCGCGATCAGGGGGGAGACAACGAGCGTGAGCCCGCCAAAGCAGAGCGCCGGCAGCTGGTAGCACAGCGACTTTCCCCCGCCGGTTGCCATGACCGCAACCGTGTCCTGCCCGGTAAGGACGGACGCGATGATCTCTTCCTGCATTGGCAGAAACGAACGATGACCCCAGTATCGCTGCAACAGTTCTTTTGGATCTTCCATTGGCATCTTCCGGAAATAATCGTAACTTCTGACGGTATTTCTGCGGGGGTCTATCTAAACGCACGGCGCGTGGGGTGAATGTAATGGAACAAATGGACCGGGAGAAAAAATACGGAGTGCTTGTGATAATTGATGAAGGTGATTGCATAATTTGAACCACTCAAATATATTATGACAAATGTGATCTTCTGAATAGCATGCTTTTTCTCATGTCCGATACGAGAATCCCCGCCCAGCGCGGCGCCAGCGAAGCCTGATGGCTTCTCGAATCAGTTGCTACTGAGACAACCGATTCAGCGAAGCCTGATGACTTCTCGAATCAGTCGCCGCTGAAGCGACAACTGATACTCGTCGGGCCGCGCGGCGGGCAGATGGTTTAACCCTTACAATTATACCCAGCCTTGGTGGCTTGAATTGAACAATCGCCTTAATTTTTCTTAGTCGGCCTGATCAGATTTTCATGGTTCTGGGTGGGATCTCCGGATTCCCAATAACGATTGGGACAGGATCTTATCATAGTCATGCGGAATTTCGACCTGACAAAATCCTTTATCGCCAGACACGCCAAGTTTTAACCGGGAGAGAGAAACCTGTGACGGATATTGATGATGAGATCATAGAGATCCGGCAGCAGGTCACGGAGATCATAAAGAAGCTCGATCTGCTCCTGCTGGAACGCGAAACCCTTGCGATGATGATGGTATCCGGGCAGGCGCTCCACACATTTCTGGATGATGAGCCGGATCTTTACCGTATCAGGGATATCAGGGCAGCGTACAGATGAAAGGCTCTGTTGTTCTCGTCCCGTTCCCGTTCAGATTTTTCAGCAGAAAAATTTCGGCCTGCCATTGTTCTTTATGAAAATGACGACGATGCTGTCGTTGCGTTCATCTCTTCAAAGAGACCGTCAGTCATGATCCCGACGGGTATTCCCGTTCTCCGTTCACAACCGGACTTTCCGGCCACCGGCCTGAAAACAGTTTCCGTTATCAGGCTTGACAAGATCGCGACGATCATCAGGACCCGGATTGCCGGCAGAATTGGCGAACTCCCGCCGGAACTGCGATCCAAGGTCAATGAAAAAATCATTGAGTTATCTCGGGTTTGATCCGGATCATCTTCCGGCCGGGATTCATAAACCGGCGAACCTTTTTGTATCCGGTAACCGGATTATCGCTCTGAGGTGGTGTGCATAGGACGGATCTTCCTCATCGCTGACTGCCATTTTGGTAACGAAGACGTAATCCGGGTATTCCGCCGGCCGTTTGTGACGGTCGCGGAGATGGACCGGGTCATGGCGGGGAACTGGAACCTGGCGGTCGGGCCGGATGATACCGTCATTGTAGCCGGTGACTTCACATACGACCCGGAGGACCGGGAGCGGCTCCTTCACACCCTGAACGGGAACAAGATCCTCATCCGGGGAAACCATGACCGCGGGGGGAAGGAAGTCGGAGGGGATACCATGGTCCTTGCGTACCGGGGCACGATGCTCTTCCTCGTCCACAACCCGGACCACGCACCCTCCGGCTGGGATGGCTGGATCGTCCATGGCCACTGCCACGGGGGCAGGCTGGACTACCCGTTCATTGACGGGGAGAAGCGGACGATCAATGTCGCGTGCGAACGGGTCAACTATACGCCGGTCGATATCGACTGGATCTTCGCACTGGATCCCGCAACCATCCTCCGGATGGAGACGATCGACGCGGAACCGGAGCGGCACTGACGACCATACACCCCCCCGCAATGTTTATCGTCCGGCTGCCACAGGATCGATCGCAGGTGCACGCCACAACCCGGTATGCCTGAACCGGACCTGTGACACAACGGGATGCGGGCCGGTGTACCGCCAGCACCAGAGGGAAAGGAACAACCCGTATGCACGCCGCTGCAAATCTCTACAGCTCATCACTCATCACTACCCGGGACCGCGTGGTGTTCCGGAACAGGGTAACCCGGTACCGGCAGATCTTCGAAGTCCCGGAATACCGGTTCGACGACCTGCGGCCGGATGACATCGTGATCGACATCGGCGCAAATATCGGCGCCTTTGCGATCCGGGCAGCCCGGCTCTCCTGCCGGGTGGTCGCCGTGGAACCCGTTGCCAGCGATCTCCTGCAGGAGAACATCCGGCTCAACGGTGCGGAAGTCAGGACGATCCGCGGGGCGCTCGGGGACGGGACCACAAAGGAAATCCGGTGGGACAATGAAACTGAGGTCGTCCCAACGTTCCCGCTCCGGGCGATCATCGCGATGGCGGGCGGCTGCGATTTTGTAAAATGCGACTGCGAGGGTGCGGAGTGGCTTATCGACCCGGCGGACCTTGCGGGCGTGCGCCGGATCGAGATGGAACTGCACCTGCCGCCGATCTGCGGGAGGCCGCACGCGGCCCTGCTCGACGCCATCTGCCGCATGTTTGATTTCACGCTCGATACGCAGCCGTGCCATGGTCCGCTCGGACTTCTCGGGTACCTGCACGCGTACCGGAAGACCTGAACGGCACTATCAAAAATTCCGGAATACCGGCACATCATCCATTCCTGCCCGGCCGTTTGCGCCAAACCTGCCGGCTCAGAAGATTTAGATACCGGCATCCTGCACAATGGTAACCATGCACCGGTTGAACGCAACACTCC
>CAZNLI010000071.1:0-4432 GCA_964574125.1 uncultured Methanoregula sp. | reverse complement strand
GCCTTCATGGTGCAGAGAGGCGACGCACGCTTCGCGGTCTCGCAGGACTACGATACGCTCCTGTTCGGTACCCCGACGCTGGTACGGAACCTCACGGTGAGCGGGAAGCGCAAGATCCGGGGCCGGGTCGTGACCGTGAACCCCGAGCGGGTGGTGCTTGCCGATGTGCTCGCCGGCCTCTCCCTCTCCCGGGAGCAGCTTATTGAGATCGGAATCCTTGTCGGCACGGACTTTAACCCGGGCGCCGATGGCGTGGGGGCAAAGACGGCCCTGAAAGTCGTGCAGAAAGGGGAGTATGCCGCAAAACTTGCCGAGAAGTGCCCGGGCTTTGACCCGGCACCGGTGATGGAGTTCTTCCTCCGCCCGCCGGTGACAACCGAGTATGCCCTCGCGTGGGGCCACCCGGACGTGGAAGGAATCAAACACATGCTCTGCGACGGGTACGATTTTGCCACGGAACGGGTCGATGCGGCACTCGAACGGTACTCGGTAAAAGCCGGGCAGAAAACGCTCGAAAGCTGGTTCTGACAACAGTCCCTTTTCTTTTTTTAATTAAAAACGGATTTTTGGCCCGGATAAATGAAACCGGTTCCTGTTTCAGGTGTATTCTGATTAGCGTATTTTTATATAGTATTACCCGCGATAACGATTCCTATACTCTTTGGTATTGAATTTTCATGATCTCCGTTTTGTACGTGGACGATGAGCCTGACCTGCTCGAGATCGGCAAACTGTTCCTGGAGCAGAGCGAGGATCTCCACGTCGATACCATGACTTCGGCCCAGGCCGCACTCGTGACCCTTGGAAAGGTACCGTATGATGCGATCATCTCCGATTACCAGATGCCGGAGATGGACGGCTTATCGTTCCTCAAAGAGGTTCGGGCGCAGTATGCCGATATCCCGTTCATCCTCTTTACCGGCAGGGGCCGGGAGGAAGTGGTGATCGAGGCGATCAACAACGGGGCCGATTTCTATCTCCAGAAAGGCGGGGAACCGGCCTCACAGTTCCTGGAACTCTCCCATAAGATCCGGCAGGCTGTGCGCAGGAGGTCCGCGGAGCAGGCGCTCGCCGGGAGCCGGGCATATCTCGACCAGATCTTATCATCGGTCCAGGCCGGCATCCTCGTGATCGATGCAACTACCCACAGGATCCTTGACGTCAACCCGGCAGCGGCTGACCTGATCGGCCTTGAGAAGGGTCAGATCATCGGGACTGAATGCCAGACCTATCTCACTCCCGCCGGGCCGGATGGAGAACCGGTTGCATCTCCTGGCCCGGCCGGGGACAAGTCCGAGAAGATCCTGCTCACGGCAGACAAAAGAGCGGTGCCGATCATCAGGCACGTCACCCGCGTGGAGTTGTCCGGCAGAGCCTGTATTCTTGCAACGTTCATCGATAATACCCGGCGAAAGCAGACCGAACAGGAACTCCGGGTTGCCTGCGGGGAACTGCAGCGCAACCAGGAAGAGATCCAGGCCGCGTATGCCGAGCTCGCGGCAAAGGAACAGGTGCTCACGCATGATTATGCTGCGCTGATCCAGAGTGAGAGGAACCTCCGGGAGAGCGAGGAGCAGTACCGGACCGTGTTCGAGTCGGCAAACGATGCCATCGTCCTTATCCGGGACATGAAGGTTGTCGACTGCAACCGCAGGACTCTCTCTATCTTCGGTTGCACGGACACGTCAGAGATCATCGGGCATCCTGCGTTCGAATTCTCCCCGGAATACCAGCCCGATGGTACCTGTTCTGCCGAACAGATCGCTGCGTACACCCGTGCCGGGCCGGGAAGTCTTATGCACTCGTTTGAATGGGTACACCTCCGGCGTGACGGGACACCGTTTTATTCTGAAGTGTCGCTGAATACCGTGGAGATCGGGGGGATCCCCTATCTCCAGTCGATCGTGCGGGATATCTCTGACCGGAAGCATGCCGAGCAGGCTGTGGCACTGGCAAGCAGGAAACTGTACATGATGAACGAGTTTTCCCGGCACGAGATTACAAACACGATCACCGGCATGACCGGGCTCCTTGACATGGCCTATAAGATGCAGACGGGCGAGGAGCGGGACCAGCTGAACCGGGAAATGATGGGGCTTGTCCACACCATCCAGAAACAGATCGCGTTCACGAAGGAGTACCAGGAAGTCGGTGTGAGGGAGCCCCGCTGGCAGCAGGTACGCGGGATGATCCCCGGGTGTTCCCGGCTGGAACTCCTCATTTCACCGTCCCTTGCCGCACTTGAGATCTATGCCGATCCGCTCGTCGGCAAAATATTCTCCTATCTTGCGGAAAACGTGGTCAGGCACGGCGGGAACGCGACACGGATCGAAGTCTCTGCGGAGCAGCAGGGGCACAACCTGCGTATCGTGTTCGAGGATAACGGCGCGGGTGTTCCCGAGGCCATGAAAGCAACGATTTTCGAGCGGAGGATCGGGGAGAGCAAGGGGATGGGTCTCTTTCTGGTACGGGAGATCCTTGCGATCACCGGGATCACGATTGTCGAGACCGGTACTCCCGGGACGGGCGCCCGGTTCGAGATTGTCGTGCCGGAAGGGGCGTTCCGGCGCGGGAAGAACGGTAAGGCTGTCCCGGCAGAAGGTATGCACGCTCCAGGGATCCCGGCGGGATCGACGGACCGGTCGTGAGGGCCGGACCATTACCCCGACCGCCCGGGGACCGCCTAAAAATCCCGCAATAATCCTTCATTTTTATCCGTTTATACGTCAATAACCGGATATGCCAAATTTTTGCCCGACCTGCGGGAAACCGCTCGAGTACGAGAATGCCGAGATCTGCCCGAGTTGCGGGGTTCGGATCCAGCCCCCGCCCGCACCGCAACCGGTACCCGTAAGACCGGAGATCCGCAACCCGCCTGCGGCTGTTATCCTGAGCTTTTTGTTCACCGGCTGGGGCCAGTGGTATAACGGGCAGACCTGGGAGGGACTGAAATTTTTCGGGGCGTTTGTCGCCGCCTACATCGTGCTCTTCCTGTTTGCCGTTGTGACCCCGATCCAGCCGCTCGCGATCCTGGGTGTCATCGTCATGGTGGTGGCAGTCCTTGGGGTCTGGGTGTACGGCATGTATGACGCGTACAAGGTTGCAGAACGCATCAATGCAGGGGAAGTGGCGTTCACTGAGAAGAGCAGGCTCTTCTGGCTGCCCATTGCCATTGTCGCGCTTCTCGTGCTGCTGGTTATTGCGCTCATCGTTGCGGCCTTTGCGTTTGCAGTAGCCTTGCCCCTAGCCGGCTGATGTCCCCGGGTTACCGGCCCGAGTAAATTCTTTAAAAAAAAGGACCGGCGGGGGAACCCCCTGTCAGGTCTGTTCTTACTTTTTTCCCTATCGGTATTTTACAGGCACCCGTTCACTGCATCGGGAGGATACCTACTTTCCTCAGCTCGGCAATGGACAGGTCCTGGGAATTACCGGACTTGAAGTTCCCGTTTGTGATCTCCGTCTGGTATTCCTGGTCCGCGTACGCGGTTGCTTCCTCGAATGTCGAAGACCCGGTCATCGTGGTCTCAAGGCAGGCCATCTGGCCGGCAGCGTCGGGTTTGGTGTCGTAACAGACAAACGCGTGGGAGGGGATGACGATGATATGGGGGTTCATGCCAATGGATTCAAGGGCCGAGGCATACAGGACGGTCCCATCGATACAGTTGGCCGATTTTGAGGAGATGGACTCTGAGGGCAGCCGGACCCTTTGTGAGGATTCGGTATCCCGTGAGTACGAAAGGGGCGAGTTGACGTAGGTGATCTGGTAATCGTTCTTGAGTGCCGTAAAGATCGCCTTTACCTGGGCATTGGTGTCGGCTTCCCACTCTGCATCCGTGCAGCTGTCGCCGCACTGGTACCCGGTCATTGATTTCCCGGTATTGTAGTTGGCAGCCTTGCGCACGAGCGGGTCGATGTCGGGAGCATGCGGGGTTACCCACGCGGCAATGTACGGTGTCATGTCATTCCATTCCGCGCCATCGTAGATCGACCAGACCATCGTATCCTTCGCATAGATCTTGACAGGCTCGGTCTGTTCATCGATGCTTGTCCCGTCTGCAAGGGCGACCTTGTAGTGGAGCGTTGCGGAGGTCATCTCCGCGGGGATGGCGCTTGAGCGGAGTTGCGGGGTCTGCCCGATCGTTATGTTCCCGTGGGCAGGAACCTCGACGGTGTTAATCGCTTTCTCGGTATAGCCCTGGATCTCCGATTCCACGGTGACCGTGCGGGCGGTGTCCGAGGGGTTGGTGATGTCGAAATCGATAAAGGTCATGTTGAGGTCGGGCATCTGGATGTACGTGGAGGCAAGGATGCTGTCCATTGCACTGACGTTCACGCTCATACCGCCGGTACCCGCGCCGGTGGCAGATGGCCCTGCGGAAGATGGCGATGCGGTATCGGTACAGCCGGCAGACAGGACAAGAATTGCAAGAAC
>CAZNLI010000070.1:0-4744 GCA_964574125.1 uncultured Methanoregula sp. | reverse complement strand
GGACGTGTTCGAGATACACGCCGATATCGAAGTAGTCGATGAACGATTTGAAGACGACCGTGGTGACGACTACCACCAGGAGCTTTGCCGCAACGGACGCCAGCGCCAGGTAGAGGAGATGACGTTTTGCGGTATTCTCGTCGATATCATCGAACTGCTGCGAGAGGAACGAGAAGGGGACGATTCCCTTTTTCCCCTTCTTTTTCACCATTTCTCCTGCGTCTGCGCTTTTCCGTCCCATGCTGATCCCCGTCCTTCCTGTTCTTACTGCATGTTTGTATTGATTCCACAAAAACCCCTAGGAAACCGGTTTCAGGAACGCCGGATCGTGGAAGGGCATTTACCGGCAGGCTGGAGAACCGGCGATCACAGGTAGAACAGTAATACGCCGGCGGTGATGACAATGACCCCGATCACCTTGTTGCGGGTGAACGATTCTTTCAGCACGAGGTATGCCAGCACCGGGATGCAGATATAGGTGAGCGAGTACAGGGCAAAGAAGATCTTCAGGTCGAGACCTTTCATCGCATAGATGGAGAGGAAGGCCACGACGGCAAAGATGCCATACCCGAGAATGGAGACGGGGTGCGTGTAGATTCGGCTCCCGGATGCCGATGCGCGGGAGGCGGCGATCTTCAGCAGCAGGTGCCCGACGCTGGTAAGGATGACGACTGCCAGGGTCAGCAGGTAATTCATCACGAGCGCGTCGGTCATGAGAGGATCTCCTTATCCCGGGCAAGGAAGAACACCCCGACGGTAATGACCGTGAGGCCCACGATGTTCATCACCGATACGGATTCATGGAAGAGGAGGACCGCAGCGATGAGGACGATAAAACTGACGAGGCTCCGGAACGGGTACGCAAACGAGAGCGGGTAGAATTTCAGGGAATACTGCCACACGATGACCTGGAGACCCATCCCCCCGAGAATGATCACGTAGATGATGAGATAGTGGGGGACGCCGAGGAAGGTGGCAGACGATGAGGACTCTGCCGCATATTTCGTGCAGATGGCACCGAATGCCTGGATCAGGATGGACAGGACGAGAAAATGCAGGTGGATCTTCGGTCGGGTTAAGACATTGAGGGAAAGCCAGGCGGGGGTCTGCATAAAAAAACCAGGGTGTCCAGTTCAGATTATTCCCATCTGATGGTATTTCAACATGCATCGAAGACCAGCGGTGCCTCTCCCCGTGACAGGCCTCATCGTTACCGCTCCTTCTTTGGAGAGACCAGGTACTTCTGCCGGTTGAACCGGATCGTCCAGGCCATGCCGAGCATGAACGTCAGCCACTGGACCATGTCGGAGAACCGCAGCTTCGAGTGGCCCGCAGTCCGCGGGGGCAGGGCAATGGGGATCTCCCTGATCCGGAACCCGTTCAGGTTCAGGACGGTCAGGCTCTCGATAAAGAAAGAGTAGCCGTTGCTCTCGATGTCCCGGAACAGCCCGGAGGGGATACGGTCGAGGCGGTACAGGCGGAATGCCCCGGTGGCGTCGTAGGGCATTTTTAAGAGGAGGGTCGTGAGAAGGTGTCCTGTTTTCGTCATGCACTTCCGCCAGAGGTTCCACCCGCTCAGGCTGTCTTCGCGCATATGCCGGGAGCCGACAACAATATCGTACTCGTCCGCGAACTTCAGGAGATCCGGGATGTTCTCCGGGGGATGCGTGAAATCGCAGTCCATGGTGACGAGGTGCGTGTATCCCCGGGAATAGACCCATGCGATTCCATCCTTGTGGGCGCTCCCGATCCCGAGTTTTCCCGGCCGGTGGTTCACCAGCATCCGGGGGATTGTTCCCGCCAGCTCGTCCAGAGCCGTACCGGTCCCATCGGGAGAATTGTCGTCAACGAAGAGGATGTCCATGGGGATACCGAGCCGGGTGAGCTCGTTACACATCTTCCCCACGTTCTCGCGTTCGTTGTAGGTCGGTATCATGACCAGGATCTTATTGCCGGCCATCGTTTCCTCCCGCGGACCCGACCAGCAGCTTCACCATGCCGGGGAACGTAACGGAACGTTTCCAGCCGGTCTTCTTCACCAGTTTTGCCGGGTTTCCCACGAACGCGACGACGGGGCGGGTGATGATCTCTTTTCTGACCGTCACGTAGTCCCGCCAGTCCAGCCCGACGGTCTCAAAGGCAATCCGGACAAACTCCTCCACCGTGTGCTTCTCCCCGGTCGCGATGATGAAATCATCTGCACCCGGGAGGTTTACGATCCTGTGCATCGCGTCAACATAGTCCGGGGCATATCCCCAGTCGACCTCGCCGGTCAGGTTTCCGAGCACGAGCCGGTGCGCCGGGTCCCTTTTGCACCGGACCGCACCCCGGGCGATCTTGCCGGAGACGAACTGCTCTCCCCTGAGGGGGGACTCGTGGTTGTAGAGGATCCCCACCGAAGCGAAGACCCCGTGGACGGTACGGTACATCCGGCAGAGATGCAGCCCGGAGACCTTGGTGACCGCGTAGGTGTTGAGAGGGCTTATGCAGGTGGTCTCGTCCTGCGGTTCAGTCGCGGGTCTCCCGAAGATGTGGGAGGACGCCGCGTAGAAAAGCCGGGTCTTTGGCGAGAACTGCCGGATCGCTTCGAGGACGTTGAAGAGGGAGGTTACGTTGACCGCATAGCTCTGCCGGAACAGTGTCACGGGGTCCGGGATCTCATCCTCCGATGAATGGTGGACTGCGGCGAGATGGTAGATCTCATCCGGCTGGATCTTCTGAACAAGGGAGGCTACCCTGGAAAAATCACTGATATCGATCGCCGGTTCATCCTTCCAGGACTCGTTGTTGGTGATAATTCGGCTCCTCCCCATGCCGAAGACCCGGTAACCTTTCTTTTCAAGAAGGCGGTACAGGTACGTTCCGTCCTGGCCGGTTGCCCCGATGATGATCGCACGCCGCATCGTTCTGGATCCTTTTTACCCGCTAGATGATCTCGACTTCCGGCAGGGGAAAGATGAACTTCCCGCCGTCTTTCCTGAACTGAGATTCACGCCCGATAAATTCCTGCTTGAAATGCCACGGGAGGGGCAGGAAATAATCGGGTTTCTGTTTCCGTGCCTCTTCTTCCGATATGATCGGGATGTTGGTCCCGGGGGTCCTGCTGCCCCACTTTTCAGCATTCCGCTCGGCTGCTGCCGTGATGAGCGAGGCGTCGATATTGAAGTACTGGAGAAGGACGTTCCCCTTTGTCGATGCCCCGTACACGTAGATCTTCTTTCCCTTCGCTTTTTCTGCCCGTAACAGCGTGTTCAGCTTCGCCCTGATCGCATCGACGCGGGCACAGAACCCGGCATACGGTTCCCCGGTATCCAGTTTCAGGGCCTGTTCCGCCCGGACGACCTTGTCCAGCCCCGCCTGGTCCGGCCTGATGGTCGAATCCGCGTGCGTGACATACACCCGGAAGCTGCCCCCGTTGATGTCGTTGAACTCGATGCCGATCGCCTTCATCTGGTTCTTCTTCAGCATCCAGTCGATCTGGTGGAAGGCATAATATTCCAGGTGTTCGTGGCAGATCGTGTCGAAGGAATTCCTCTCGAGCATGGTCGGCAGGTAGCTCTGTTCGAGCACCCATACGCCGTCCTTGTCAAGGATCTGCCGGATATTCTTCACGAAATCCATCGGTTGTTCCAGGTCATAGAACATTGCGATGGATGTGACGATCTTTGCCTTCTCGCCGGGAAACGCGGCTTTGAAACTGGCCGCGTTGAAAAAATCGCTGACCAGCCGGATAGATTCGGGATAATATTTCCGGTATTGTTCGCCACCGGGATCCATGCCGATCCTCCGGATATCGCCGGCAGTGTAACTCTTGAGGAGCGTCCCGTCATTGCTGCCGATATCAAGGACGATATCGTTCTTCCTGAGCGCTGCCATCGCCTGGACCTTTTTGGTGATACCTGCCAGGTGGTTGCTCATCGTCGTGTTGATGCCGGAACGGTAGCCGTACCCGCAGGTGTACATCTCCAGCGGCGGAACGGAGTGTTTCAGCTGGACCAGTCCGCAGGCATCGCGGTTCTTCGAGTTATCGCACCTGACCAGCACGAGCGGAGCACGGGGCGGATCCGGTTCGTCTTTTTTGGGAAACCGGCCGGACAATGCCTGGTTGCCCAGATCGATAACGGTGACGAGTTGATCGTTCCCGCAAATGCGGCATTTTTTTATCTCGCTGACCTGCATCATTTCACCAGAATTTTTTGAAGGTTCTTTTTCATTATTCGATGCCGGATGTAATAAATCAAACCAGATTTGTTTCTTTTTTAACGGATACCGGAGCCCATCGGGGGGAGCGGAGACAGGAATACCCGCCGGCAGGTTACAAAAATTATATCATTTTAAAAAAGAATCAGTTCCGGAGAGCTTTTACGATTCGGAACTGGCATTGCATATCCAGATTAAACCAGTCCTGATATCCAGTAACAAAGGGAGTTTGCGTGTCAATGAAAAAAGCGCTGATTACAGGTATCACCGGGCAGGATGGCTCATACCTCGCCGATTTCCTGTTGAGCAAAGGGTACGAAGTGCACGGGATCATCAGGAGATCGTCATCGTTCAACCGCCAGCGGCTCGAACACCTGTACGTCGATCCCCGGGACCCGCATGCCCGGCTGTTCCTCCATTACGGCGACCTTTCCGATGCCGAGGCGATGTCCCATATCCTGTATAACATCAAGCCGGACGAGGTCTACAACCTCGGCGCCCAGAGCCATGTCCGGGTCAGTTTCGACATGCCGGAATATACCGC
>CAZNLI010000069.1:0-5162 GCA_964574125.1 uncultured Methanoregula sp. | reverse complement strand
CAAAACCGCCCGGGATCATGGCCGTCCCGCCCTTCGTCACCGGGAAGATGCAGTCAAAGACCCGTTGCCCGGTGATGAGCGGGAGAACCGGATCGAGTTTTTTCTTATGCGGGCGGGGGATCCGCACCGGCCAGGTATGCATCAGGGTGAGCCGGGTCTTCCCGTCAAGGGTGCAGACGGTCTCTTCGACCGTGAAGGAGCCGGCCGCAATGTCCGTCACCGTGCCGGAAGCGCCGTGCGGTACGAGAATCCGGTGATCGAAGTGGAACTCTCTGACGGTCCCGATGATGTCGCCGGTCACCACCGTGTCGCCGGTTCTGACCGCCGGCACAAATTCCCATTTCTTCTCCCGGTCAAGACCGGGAGCATAGATACCGCGGGCAATGAAATCCCCGCTCATCTGCATGAGAACGGGAAGGGGACGCTGGACGCCGTCATAGATCGAAGCGAGGAGGCCCGGCCCGAGCTCCACGGAGAGAGGCTGCTCCGTGTTCACCACCGGTTCGCCGACCATGAGGCCGGTGGTGTCCTCGTACACCTGGATAACCGCTTCCTCCCCTTCAAGCCGGATGATCTCGCCCCGGAGGGCCTCGTTACCGACTTTCACCACGTCATACATCTTCGACCCTTTCATGCCGCGGGCGATGATGACCGGGCCCGAAATCCTCAGAATTGTCCCCGTGATCATGTCCTCACCTCTTCAGAACGATGTTATACCCGATAGCTTTTTTCAGGAGCCGCTCGATATAGGTCCGCCGGTCGATCTCCTTCGATTTCGAGGGGAGGGGGATAATGAGCGGGCGGTTCATCTTCTCGATCCGGTCCATCACTTTCTCGTCAAGCGAGAGCATGTACTCCTCGTTGACTGCCACGATCCCGATGTCGTCCTTGTACAGCAGCGGCGGGATGACGGCCCGTGCCTGCCCGGCATCCGCCGCTTCGATGACCTCCGCGCCGGCAAGGCGGAACCCGGATGCCCGGTCGCTGTCGGTCACGACCACGAACTTAAACATATACCAGCTCCTCTTTCAGGTTCTCCACGGGAAAATCCGCGGTCTTGCACCGGGAGATGATCCGGATGTTCGTGATCTCGTTGTACTTGGCCCAGAAGTACCCGATGACCGAAGCGACACTGAGCGGGTCGAGGAGGAACGATCCGGTGCCTGTTTTTATAAGGAAACGCTCGAGTTCCTTCTCGATCACCGAGATCTTCTGGGTCCGCAGCGCGGATTCAGGAACGCCCGCGAGAAAACGGTACTGTTTTGTGGATAGTTTTTTTACCACGTCCCCGATGCTGGGAAGGGAGAGGAGAAGGGCGAGCGCCTCCTCGTCAAATTCCTTCCCGCCCCCGATCAGGTACGGCAGTGCATCTGCCGGTTCCACGTGGTCCCGGACCATCCGGAGGACCGTCCGTACGTTCACGACATCGACTTCGAGGGAAAGAAGGTTGCGGATCAGGGTATTGTTATACGTGGGGTCCCTGACGCCTGCAAGGGCATCGGCATAATAGTACCGGTCGAGCGCACATTCGAGGAGGGCAAGGTCATGGGACTTGGCAAATTCCGGGAAAGACTCCGTCAGGGGTTTCGCGTACCGGATCTGCCACGTGGCCAAAAGGTCGATGACTGCCTTCATGTCAGGCTGCCGGATGAGTTCCTGTAACGTCACCTCGTCGAGTTCTCCCGCCGGCACGAGGCAGTCAAGGATCTCCTCGGCAGTTGCATGGATGTTCTTCCCGCGGAGGATGGTCTTGATGTTCTGGACATCCCAGCGGTGCAGGAAGATCGCGATATACTGCCTTGCTTCCTTCTCCCCCCGGGAAAAGTCCTGTATTTTTTGGAAAGTCCTGATAAAATTCTGCCGGAGGGCGGACTCTATGCAGAGGATCCCTGACAACCGGCCTTTTGCCTCAATGATATCCTCCCGGTACGGGCTGTTCTCGAGATCGGCAATAAGGGATTCGAGGTCCGGCTTCAGGATAAGGTCATCGAGGGCACGATGGGTGAGGAGCCGGCTCTTCATTCCCCGCATCCGTGCGTTGATGTACCCGTAATCCATGGTCATGCTCCGGTCAGGATGGCATGGATCTCTTTTCTTTTGAGTTCTTTTGCCCGCTGCATCCGGGACTCGACCGTGTTGGAGATGACCACGGAATTGTCGGGCAGGCTTACAACAACGCCGCCGAGGGTCGCAAGGTCGGCGCGGATTTCAGAAGTCAGGTGAAGAAGGGAGAGGGTTTTTTTACAGAGCGCGTCGTCCCGCGGATCGATATGGACCACGAAGGCTTCGTCTCCCAGGACACCGGCTGCCTCTCTGAGGAGGTGTTCAAAAACGGCAGGGTACTCCGGTTCGGAACGCAGGCCCTTAAGCCGGACTTCTGCATCGGAGAACGCCCGTTCAAAAGCGGTTTCCCGGACCCGGATTAAGAGTTCCTTGTTCTCTGCCTTCGTAAGGTAGAACAGCTTGTTCTGTTCGGTTGCAATGGACCTGGCAGCCTCGTCGATATGTACCTGCCGTATTTCCCCGGCCTGCTTTTTTGCCCGGGCCCTGATCTCATCAACAGCCGCTGCTGCCCTGGAGCGGAGTTCCAGCTCCTTCTCACGAGCGCTCTCTTCAACCGATTTCAGCAGGTCTTCATAAGCCACGTCAGATCACCAGTCCTGATGTTCCGTCACCGCCCGGCTGCCCGTGGGGACTCCGGCGTCACCCGGAACATCCGCTGTCCCGGCTATTTCACCATCAGGATGATCATTGCAGCAACTACGAACCCTAAAATAACCAGCGTTTCGGGGATTGCCTCAAGGATAATAATGGACCCGGCGGTCTCCGGTTTTTCGGCGATCGCCCCCGCCCCGGCTGCACCGATCCGTGACTGTGCCCATCCTGTACCGAGCGCACCAAAGGTGAATGCGATCGCCGCTCCAATCGGGACTTCCCAACCAGTCATTCTTCGTACCTCCTTAATGATACAACCTAACAGTGTTCCTTAATATTAATGTATCGTGGTGGAAGCTGACCGGAGACCGGCTTAATGCGGGGGATTGCCCGGGGAACAGGGTAACAGGATAGCATCAACCTCCTGCCGGGCATCGCAGATCGGGTGGTGCCGTCCCCGCACCTCATCCCCGAGGGCAATAAGCCGCAGGATGTCCGGTTTTGCCAGGGTTGAAAAACAGTACTGCTGCCAGCGCCCGCGGTCGCAGTTCTCCCAGATCTCGGTAAGGACTTCCTTGAGCCCGGAGCGTTCTTCTGGAGTGAGGGTCTCCCACCGGGCGTCCGGGGCGCGGCGTATTCTCTCCAGTGCATACTCGACTGCCTTGTCCCGGTGGAGCAGGAAGCGGCGTCTCCCCAGGTCATCCTCGGTGGTGAGGGACATGCATTTTTTGAATCTATACCGGTCCCGGATGATAAAATTACCTGCCACGGGAAAAGGGATCTGGGCCGGGAAGGTCCTGATGGTACCAGGAAAACGATAACAGGAATGTATATTTTTATCAGGCTTGTGACAGAAGGGGGTTGTGAAGATTATTCCGTTGCCACCTGCACGCACTCTTCCGTTGTCCCGATCCGCGCAACCCCCCCGCACATATCCGGCACGTACGCGAGCGCCTTGCCGCTGTTCACCATGATACCCCGGTACTGCTCCATGACCGGCGAGACGACCATGCAGGTGTCGGCATAGACCTTCGCCCCGCTCTTCTCGATACCCTCCACGGACTTCCGGTTGGCATCGATCACGCCCTGCGATGCAAAAACGTAGAGGGGTTTTGTCACCCGCCTGCCGGCGAGGAGCCGGGCAAGGGTCCCCAGTTCTTCCGGCGAACAATGCGGACAACCGAGGGCCACTGCTTCAACCGGGACCTCCCGGAATATACTCGCGATCTCTTTTAATTCAACTGCGATCTTCTCAAGACCCCCGGTCCCGAACCGGTTTTTCTGCGCTTCCGGTGTAACATCTTCAACATGGTAGAGTGCAACGGCACCGGTTGCCGCCATGGCAGCCCCGAGCGCCTTGAGCTGGTCGCGTCCCGGGCGGATGCCGGTGAAGTACGGGATCCGGTTCCCCACCAGTTTCCCTGCATGGTACCCGAGCGCCCCGTAGTCGGCAACGGTCCAGTCCCGGGTTGCTGCCTGCACGTCGACGACCACCTGAGGTATCCGGTTCTTTCCCAGATGAAGCCCGTAACACGGTGTCTTGCCGATCAGGGCGGCGGCAAGGGCGGAGGGGCCGCCCTCGCGGTTGGTCCGTGCGCCGATAACAGAATTCGCATAGCTGACCGCGGACGACTCCGACCATGCGAGGTGCTCGCCAAACAAGGTCTCGTGCAGGTAATACGGTGTGCAGGTGCATTCGAGACTGATGCCAAGGCGCTCATACGCCCTGATCACCGCCTGCTGTTTTCCGGCAAAGTCCGCATCGATCCCCATCTCCTCCCAGCGGGTCCGGGGCATCCCGACAGGATTCAGGACGGCGGGGACCACTGCCTTTGCATCGAGGCTGGAAAGCCACCGGAGGCCGTACTCGCCGATCGTCTTGTAGGAAGCCCCGCTCACCTGTGCACTTTTAATCGGGACGAGCCGTTCTGCACCGAAGACCTTGCCAAGCGCTACCAGGAGCTCGAGCATCTTCTGCCGGGTCTCCCCCTGCTCGCCGGCAAGGATCCGTTCGTCTTCAGGATCGAGCTGCATCCGGTCACCAGGTGGCCCGCAGGAAGTCCGCTTCGCGCCCGAGCACCATCGTTGCATCGACCCCGATCTTCACATTGGTCCCGTCCTCAAGCTGGCACGGATCGAGAGAGGACCCCCTCACCCCGGTGATCACCATCACGTCCCGGTCGCCGCTCACCCGGGTCGCAACCGCGTATTCCACGTCGTGCGGGTCTTCGGGATCGATGTCCTCGTCCACCACGACCACATGCTTGAGCGAGGTGTGGGCCGCAAACGCCGCCATGATCGCGTTCTTTGCATCGCCCTGCGTGCTCTTTTTGATCTGGATTACCGCATGGAGGTAACCGCAGCCGCCCTTTGTAAGGACAACATTCCTGACTTCGGTAACACCGGCCACGGCCTTGTAGATCTTGGGCTCGTAGGGGCAGCCCATCAGCACCTTGTGCTCGTCGCCGCCCGGCAGGATCCCGTGGTAGATGAAGTCCGGTTTCGTG
>CAZNLI010000068.1:0-5402 GCA_964574125.1 uncultured Methanoregula sp. | reverse complement strand
GGTCAACTATATCGATACGGCCGTCCCCTACCATGGCGGCGAGAGCGAGCGGTTCGTCGGGCGTGTCCTGCAGGACGGGTACCGGGAGAAGGTGAAGCTGGCAACAAAACTTCCCCCCCAGAGTGTGAATACCCGTAAGGACATGGACCGGATCCTCGATATCCAGTTAAAAAAACTGAAGACCGACCATATCGACTATTACCTCCTCCATGGGCTTGAGGCAAACCAGTGGAAGAAGTTATCCGACCTCGGTGTGCTGGAATTCCTGGATACGGCAAGGGCATCCAAAAAGATCCGGAATGCCGGGTTCTCGTTCCACGGGGACCGCAGGACATTTAAAGAGATCATCGATGCCTACGACTGGACCTTCTGCCAAATCCAGTACAATTTCCTTGACGAGACCAACCAGGCCGGCACCGAAGGCCTCCGGTACGCGGCCTCGAAGAATATCGCGGTCATGATCATGGAACCCCTGAGGGGCGGGATGCTTGCAGCCGGCCTTCCCGCTGAGGTCCAGAAGACCTATGACCGGGCACCGGTCAAACGATCCGCGGCCGCATGGGGGCTCCGGTGGGTCTGGAACCATCCCGAGGTGACTGTGGTTCTCTCCGGCATGAACGATGAAAAGCACATTGCCGAGAACATAAAAACCAGCCAGACCGCATTCCCGAATGCCATGTCCGAAGCGGAGCTCTCAACAGTTGCAGAGGTTGCGGGCATCTACAAACGGCTTATGAAGGTCGGTTGTACCGGCTGCGCTTACTGTATGCCCTGCCCGTTTGGTGTGAACATCCCGATGTGCTTCTCGCTCTACAACGATTACCATATCGGCACCAGCCGCATGCTCGCCCGCGGGATGTATGGCGGGATGCTCATGGGCGGAATCATGCCCGGACGGTCGGATGCATCACTCTGCCGGGAGTGCGGCAGGTGCGAGAAGGCCTGTCCCCAGCATATCGCGATCCCGCAGGAGCTGAAGAAGGTGAACGGGACGCTGGGCGGCTTCCGGACAAAGATCCTGATGCCCATTGTCCGGATGATGTTCTCTGCCGAGGTAAAAGAGTGACAACGCTGCGCAGGACTAAAAAAAAGAGCAGCGGCCGGTCAAAGAAGGTAAATACCGCAGCCAGGAAGACCGCGGCAGGATCTTCAGCATCCGTACAGGAGTACGTTTCCGGGAACCGGGACAAGATCCTCGATACGGCGCTCCGGCTTTTTACTCTTTACGGGGTAGATGCAACACCGACAGCCCGGATCAGCAGGGAGGCCGGTGTCTCAACGGGGACGCTCTTTTACTACTTCCCGGACAAGGACCGGCTCGTCGGGGCGCTCTACCTCTCGATAAAAAAGGAGATGGCAGCCGCGATCCGGAACAACGACGATTTGTCCCTGCCGACAAAACAGCGTATCGAGAAGGCTATCCGCGGATTCATTTTCTGGGGCGTGGCAAACCCGCTCAAGGTCAGGTTCCTCGACCAGTGCTACCATTATCCGGGTATCGGCGAAGACGTGCAGAAGCAGGTGTACGATGAATTCTCATGGATGGCCGGGCTGATGACATCTGCCGTCAGCGAAGGTCTCCTGCCGGACCTGCCGCACGAGTTCCATGCCATGATGGTATACCGGATCACCAGCGGCATTCTTGCGCTGATCGAATCCGGAACAACCGGCATGTCCGCGGACGAGATTATTGACAACGGCCTTGCGATGCTGTGGAAGCACTGACTTTCACACCGGCTCGTACAGCGTTGTCCGCTGCCGGAGTGTCCGTCCGAGATCGGCAACGATCCGCTCCATATCTGCCGGGTCGAGATAATCCGACCCGGCCGCACCGGCATCTCCCGTTACATCGTCGGTGAACATGGTGCCCGCGAGGTCATTGGCACCGGAGAGCAGGGCGAGCTGCGTCATCTTCAGCCCCACCTTCCCCCACGCCACCTGGATGTTGTTGAAGTTATCAAGGAAGAGGCGGGAGACTGCTATCATCAGCAGGTCCTCGCGGCCGGTTGGCCCGGCACGGGCAATGCCCTGCAGGAACAGGGGAGTATTGGTATGGATATAGGGGAGCGTGACGAGCTCGGTGAACCCGCGGGTCTCGTCCTGGATCTTCCGCAGGATCCCGAGGTGTTCGGCCTGGTCGCGGGCGGTCTCGTACGATCCGTACATGATGGTTGCCGTCGATCGCAGGCCGGCGGCATGGGATTCTTTGATGATGCGGACCCAGTCCGCAGTGGGCACCTTGCGGGGGCAGATGACCTGCCGGACGGAATCCACGAGGATCTCCGCGGCTGTCCCCTGGATGGTTCCGAGCCCCTCTTCCTTGAGCCGTGCGAGCACGTTGGTGGTCGTGATATGATCCCTGTCTGCCGCATGAGCGACCTCGTCCGGGCTGAAGGCGTGGATGTGGACCCCGGGTGCCGCCTCATGGATCCAGTGCATGATATCGATGTAGGTGTCGAGCGTGAAGCCGGGATGGACTCCCGAGAGCAGGCAGATCTCGGTAACCTTCCGTTCGTACGCAAGCCGTGCCTGCTTTTGGATCCCCTCCCTGTCGTGGCAGTACGCTCCGTTGTCCGTGGCTTTACGGCCAAACCCGCAGAACCCGCAGCGGTTCTTGCAGATGTTGGTCACGTGCAGGTTCTGGTTCCGCACGTAGGTGACGATCTCCCCCGCACGGCGTTCCCGCATCTCATCCGCGGCAGCAGCGATCCGCCAGACATCCCGGCCACGTGCCGAGAGCAGGAACTCTGCGTCTTTTCCGGTGAGGCGGTACCCGGCCAGTGCATCGGATAACAGAACCGGAACAGATGCCATCGCCACGCTCCTGCTCACCGCTTCTTTCTCGATCTCTTCGCAGGTTTTACAACAGCCTGCTCGTTTGCTTCCTTCCTGCGGAGGTAAAGCTCATGGAGTACCATGAGAACAATGACGACAACGATCACTTCCCCGATATGGAGTGGGAGGAGGCCGACGTACGGGACGGTGAAGAGCGCTTTTCCCACCACCCACTCCTTCTTTACCGGTTCGACAACGCCCGTATCGGCAAAGGCAAGGGATCCCTGGTCGCTGGCGTAGTTGTTATCCCCTTTGGTGATATACCCGCCGTGGCTCGTAATCGCGCTGGTATTCATCACGTAACCGGAATACTGGACCAGCGTATCTGCGGGCAGCACGTAATTTTCTCCCGATACATTTCTCATGACAAGGTCCCGGGAACCGGGCGTGTAGTCTGCATCAAAAGTCCCGGTGCCGGTCGAAAGGATCCTGTACCCGTCTGCCGTCATACCGGCAGGGGTCAGCGGGAGGTAGCCGGCTGGCGTGACCGAACCCCGGTAAATGTTGATATACGTGGGAACCGGGTCTCCGGCCGGTGTCCAGGTCATGGCCCGGTGGATGATCGGGTGCTGTTTCGAGAAGGGGAGGAGACCGACCGAGGCCCACATATCGGTGAACCCGTTCGGGCGGTAGATGATCACGTCCCCGTAATCGCCGAACTTTTTGTAGCCGGAGACTTTCCCCTCGTCCCAGGTCTGGAAGTCCCCGAAACGGTCCATCTGGACAACGAATACGAGATCCCCTTTGTTCATGTTGGGGACCATGCTCTCGGACTCGATGGTTACGACGGCGGGCCATGTTCCGCAGATGAGATAGAGGAGAATCGCGATCGTGCCGACCACGCAGACAACCCAGAGGAGGTCGCGGGCAAGCGAGACTGCCCAGTGGTCGCTGGTACGGAACTGTGCGATCAGGGACGTACGGTCACGGGAAAGCGGGGTGTCAGCCATGGAATCAGCCTGTAGTGCTGGTATAGTGTTGGACCCTTTGCACATTAACCATGCGGGATAATACGGGCACCTGCTTACCGCGGGAGGGGGAGGAATACGCCGGCAAGATAGGAGAGACCGAAGAGTACAAGGAAGATCCCGCAGGCCGCCATGATGCGGTGGTATGCGGTATCCGAAAGGATCGTTTTACCCTTCGAGACCCCGGCAGAAACCAGCACGTACCAGCTGGTGTCTGCGGTCCAGTGGCCCAGCATGAACACCGCCGCAAGGACGATCCCGCCCGCAAGCGACTTGATTAAGAGGGCGCTCCCTACCGAGAGCCACCAGATCCAGAAGTAGGGGTTGGCCGCGCTGGTCAAGAGCCCGGCCAGGTACGGGCTGGTCGCAGCATTTTCTGGCGTTGCGCCAAGACTCGCGCTCCTGCTGCCATACATTGTCATAATCCCGAAGACGATGAGCGCAATGCCGCCGATCACGGCAATTTCCGTGGTGTAGGGGCTGGCAACGGATGCAAGACCGAGAATGATTAAGAAGAATATAACCGTCTCGATGATGATGTGGCCGAGGGAAACCTTGAGCCCCGTTGTCCAGTTCCCGGCAAGGGATGCATTGATGGTGGCGACCAGGGTGGGGCCGGGAGCAAGCGCTCCGGTGAGCCCGATGAGGAAGCCCAGGATTAAGGTCGAGAGGATCTCGATGAACAATTCTTCCACCCCGTTTGTGTATACCGGGTTTGCCGCGATCGGGCATGAACCCTGCTCATCCCCTGTTCCGGATTTCCTGTGCCGGAATAACAGCCTATATTTTCTCTCCCGGCCGATATTCCGGTATGCTTGATGCGCAGGAGATCACGCACCGGTTCCTCGATACGAAGCTGCAGGTGCACCCGGAAGTGGTGCGCTACATCCTCGAGCAGAACGAGCCGGACCTGATCGAGCGCATCATTGCCGGTGTCCCGAAGGGTACGATTGTCGTCTCTGCTAAACACATCCCGGGCGTCCGCCCGGTCCGGGACGGGACGAGGTTCCTTGTCGACCCTGAGGTCGAGGTGGTCTCCGGCTCATCCGGTACCTCGGGCCCTGTGAACGGGACGGGTGACTACCTCCACTACTTCCGGGACCGGTACAGCCGGCTCGGGGGCATGATCCGGAACCGGTGCGGGGCGATGCCGATCGAGGCCCTCACAAAGAACACCCGGTACCGGCAGGAGGAGTGCACGGTTATCGGGATGGTCGTGGAGGTGAAGACCACGACAAACGGCCACCGCATCGCCGAGATCGAGGACTCTTCCGGTACTATTCCGGTGCTTTTCCGGAAGGACCGGCCGGTCTTTGCCGATGCCGAGCGGATCATCCACGACGAGGTGATTGGCGTCAAGGGAAAACTTTCGAACGACGGCAAACTCTTCTTTGCCGGGCTGCTCTACCGCCCGGATATCCGGATCGACAATGCCCCGTTCAGGAGCGAGCAGCCGGGAAAAGCGGTCTTCATCTCCGACACCCACGTGGGCAGCGATACCTTCCTCGAAACCAGCTGGAACAAGTTCGCCGACTGGCTCTCGGACTCGGACTACTCCTACCTGCTGATCGCAGGCGACCTTGTTGACGGCATCGGCAT
>CAZNLI010000067.1:0-5627 GCA_964574125.1 uncultured Methanoregula sp. | reverse complement strand
GTTTAAATCCTCTGGGAAGTAGCAGAATATGCAGCCGGTCATTGGTCTCCTTCAATTATAACGGGGGAGCTCCCCCAGTGGCGGGCGAAGGGCGTCGCCTGCGGCAATCCGGCGTGTTTTAGTATTCGCCCATACCGGGGGGCATTCCGCCCATACCCCCCATCCCGCCCATGCCCCCGGGAGGCATGGCCGGACCTGGAGCTTTCGAGGAAGCAATCATGTCATCAATCCGCAGGATCATGACTGCCGCATCCGTTGCGCTGGCAACCGCCTGTTTCTTGACACGGAGCGGTTCGAGGATCCCGGCGGTCGGCATGTCAGCGGGTTTTCCGGTTTTTACATCAAGCCCCGCATTGACCTCCCCCCGCTCATGGGCAGTCTTAAGGGCGACAACCGCGTCGATGGGGTCGAGGCCCGAGTTCTCCGCGATGGTCCGGGGAATGACCGTAAAAGCCGAAGCGAACGCCTCAATCGCCGGCTGCCGGCGGCCTCCCTGCATCATCGCATAGTCCCGCAGCCGGAGCGCGATCTCCACTTCGGGGGCCCCGCCGCCCGCGACCATCCTGCCATCCTCAAGCACGTCCTTTATGACCATGAGTCCGTCGTGAACCGACCGTTCGAGCTCGTCGATCACATGCTGGGACCCGCCCCGGATGAGGATCGTGACTGCCCGGGGGTTGTTGCAGCCGGAAACCGCAATCATCTCTTCGCCGGCAAACTTTTTTTCGGCAACAAGGCCGGCGCTCCCGATATCCTTTGCCGTGATGGCATCGGAGCTGTTGACCACCGATGCGCCGGTTGCACGGGTAAGGTTCTCCATATCGCTCTTCTTCACCCGGCGCACGGCAAGGATTCCGGCCTTTGCAAGGTAGTGGGCTATAACATCGTCGATTCCCTTCTGGCAGAAGAGGACGTTTGTCCCGGATGCAATGACTTTCTCTGCCATGGCGCGGACCATGTGTGCTTCCTTGTCGAGGAATGCCTGCACCTGCTGTGTGCCGGTGATCGTGATCTTTGCATTCACCTCCGTCTTCCGGAACTCGATGGCAGCGTTCAGGAGGAGGATCTTTGCGTCCCTTATAACCTTGGGCATCGAGGGATGCATGCGCTCCTTGTCAACCACAACGCCGTCGACCATGACGGAGTCTTCCACTGCTGCCCCGGCCTTCTTGACTATTGTGATATGCCCGATGTCGACCTTCCCGTCCGGGTCGGCGACCAATCCTGCTGCTTTCACCATGAACACGCAGAAGATGTCCTTTGCCGGTTCCGACAGCCGGCTCGTAAAAGCGGTCTGCGCAATCTTCCGGAGCACCTCCTCGTCTCCGGGTCGCACTGCAAGGGAGATTCCGGCAAGAACATCCTGTGCCTGCTCTGCCGCCTGTCGGTACCCTTCGGCGATGACTGTCGGATGGATCTTCTTTGCAATCAGCCCTTCGGCAGCCTTCAGCAGCTCCCCGGCGATCACGACCGCCGTCGTAGTCCCGTCCCCGGTCTCATCGTCCTGGGTCTTTGCCACCTCGACGATCATCTTTGCTGCCGGGTGTTCGATGTCCAGCTCCTTGAGGATGGTTGCCCCGTCATTGGTGATGACGACATCCCCCAGGCTGTCAACGAGCATCTTGTCCATCCCGTGCGGCCCCAGTGTCGAGCGGACCGCGCCCGCGACCGCCTTTGCCGCTGCAAAATTCGAAGACCGCGTCTCTTCGTCTCTGCTCTGTTTTGTACCTTCCCGCAGGATCAGGATCGGCTGTCCTCCCAATTGTTGAGCCATTGCATCTCCCTCCGAGAGCCCGGTCCGGTATCTCCTGGTGCCGGGCAGATCGCCCCTTTCTGGAGATATGGGTGCAATCGGCAGCAGGGATAATAAAAGTAGGTGTCGGACCGCGCGGGAACGGTAAGCCGGGATTGGGCAGATGTCCAGGAAGACTTTCGGGATCCTTCGGGTGGAACCGGCCTGGCCCGAAATACTGCTCGCGGAATCAACAGTTTTATCACGCTCATCTCCATACCTCCCCTTGACCGGAGCTGGCCTGATGAAAAAAGTCGTGATTGAGGTACCGAAAGAGAGGGCGGAGACGGTTCAGTCGAAATTTCCGGACGCCATCTATTCTGTTACCGAAGCGGAACGTTCAACCCGGTTCGTCCTCTATGTGCCGGATGAGATGCTCGATGATCTCATCCACCAGACAAACGGCTCCATCAGGGAACATACCGCCTCCCGCCCGTTCTGGACCGGCATTATCCCCGGGTATGACGAACTCGTTAAGGAGGATGACCGGATCACGCTCATCGAGGTTTCGACACCGGATTTTGTCATCTCGCCGTTTATCGACAGGCTGCTGGAGCGCTTCGAGCAGAAAGAAAAAAAGCTGGAGAAGGCCCCGATCGAAAAGATCGTTGCCGCAACCAAGGCATACACGCAGGTCGACTCGGAAAAATTCATCCTCGCCGCCATTGCCGGAATCGTCGCACTGACAGGACTGTTCCTCAACAATGTCGGGATCATTATCGGTGCGATGCTCCTTTCCCCCCTGCTTGGCCCGATCTACGCACTTGCGGTGTACATTGCCATCGGCGATGTTAAAACAACCCTCCGCTGCGTCGGGATCATCGGGCTTATCATCGCTTTGCTGGTAATTCTTGCCGCCACACTTTCGTTTATCCTTTCCCTGGTAACGAGCCTGCCGCTCACAACGGAGATACTCGCACGGATGGACGCCAACGCCGTCTATCTCCTGATGGCGGTCCTTCTCGGGTTTGCAACTATGATCGCGCTCTCAGAGGGCATACCGGAAGGGATTGCCGGGGTAGCGATCGCAGCAGCACTCCTTCCTCCGGCAGTCGTGACCGGGATCGCAATCGCCCTTTACCCGGCAGGCGTTCTCAAAGCCGCCGTCCTCACCCTGCAGAATATCGTCGGGCTTGTTGCAGGCAGTATTGCCGGCGTCATGTTTCTCCACATCGGTCCCCGTGACCTTTTTGCCCAGGTCCAGTCGCGGCAGGTCATCATCAGGGTTGCGTGGTTCCTGACGGTTGTCATTGTACTCCTGGTAATTGTCTCATTTCTCATCTGAAAGGCGCCGGGATCTGATACCCTTCATTCGAGTTCGAGGGAATGCCGCATCATACGCTGCTTGCGATCATCACCCTTGAGGAAGTTGATGACAGAACGAGAATAATCTCCAAATCCGTCTTCGAATCGGTCGAGGACCGTGACGAGATGATGATCTCCGGCATGACAGAAAGTGGATCGGAAACTTTGGACCGACTCGCAGAACTTGTCGAAGGTAAAACTGCTGCATTGCCGAGAGAAACTCCGGTTGCGTCGGTCCGTTGATATAAAAAACGCCATTTTTATGAATGCGGGTGAACGCAGTGCCGCCCCACAGCATCCCGTGCAGCATCCATCTCCGCGTCCTTTCCCCGGCGCCCGTGCCCGGTGCCCCAGCGTTCCCAGTCCTGCCCGCCCAGCCTGACATAGACTTCGGAATAGTGCCGGGCGTCATGGTCGGGCGTGCCTTCCTCGCGGGAGGTCCGGTACTGGATGATGTCGCTGACTTTTGCGGAGGGTTCCTGTTTCTGGACGCATTCCTGGAGTTTGTTCTTCCAGCTGACGATGGGTTCCGCGTGCTCTATCCGGTCCCGGAAGAGTTCCCGGATCACATTCCCGGTTTTCTCGATCCCCCGGTCATCGCAGATCGCCGCGACCAGTGCCTCGAACGCGCCGGCCCGGATGGAGGGCGTGAGCTGCTGGCCGGGCCCGCGCCGGATCGCGGCATCGAACCCCGGAATATTTCCCGCGATTGCCGCAAGGTTCCGGTCGTTGGTGATCTCGTGGAGCATGTCGGTCAGGAGCGCTTCGTCTTTGAGCGCGGGGAACCGTTCGCGAAGCCGTAATGAGCGCCGGTCAAACGATCCGTACAGTTCCCGCCCGATGAGAAAATCCAGCACGCAGTCACCGTAGAATTCCATCCGCTCGTTGTCCGCATCCCCGTACGAGCTGTGCGTGAGCGCCTGGTCGTACCGGTGCAGGGCGACATCGTCCGGTGCATCGATGGAAAAGACCGGGTTTTCCAGCAGGGTACGAAGCTGCACCCTTCTCGCATCGTCCATACCATACACTCCTTCCGGAGCAACGATAATGGTACTGGTTTCCGACGGTTATATGACGGGAGTTTCGGGAAAACGGGGATCCGGAAGAGGCCCCGTGTGTTCGCTGGCAGGACACAGCACGGATCCGGATCCTGAACTCCTCCGGATTCGTGCTGTTTGCGGTCTTTTTGGGGCTTGCAACAGTCCCCGATACCCCGTCCGGGTTCATTACGGGTTTCTCTCAAATAATTCCGGACATATTTTATTGAATTCGTGTCCCGGCAAAGGTAAAAGAGGGCAATCGGAGCCCGAATCGGGCGTATTTTTCCCACCCTGAATCCCTGACTGCCAGCTAATACGGTCCACCGCCGCTGTTCCGATCAACCTGCGACTCAGGTAACCCGGAGCCCCGGAACCGGTTTTCCGGCATACCGCGTATCAAAGGATACCCTGTCCGGAACATTGTAACATCCCTGATTCGTGCTGTTTGCGGTCTTTTTGGGGCTTGCAACAGTCCCCGATACCCCGTCCGGGTTCATTACGGGTTTCTCTCAAATAATTCCGGACATATTTTATTGAATTCGTATCCCGGCAAAGGGAAAAGAGGGCAATCGGAGCCCGAATCGGGCTTATTTCCCTCCTTGCCCGTCCGGACTATCCGCCACCCCGGAAACCGGGGTGTCCAATGGCAGGGTGACAGTATCCTGGCCCGGCGTCGCCGGTGTCGTCGCCGGAGCCGGCACAGCAGGTGCATTCGCAGGTGCCTGCTGGATCCGTTTTCGTTCTTCAGCGGTGTTCCCGTCCTTGTCGATCCGTTCGATCGTCTCGTCCCCGACCCGGAAGTACCGCCAGCCGTGCCGGGAATAGGCCCAGAATTCGCGGACGACCGGCCCATAGCCCGGCAGGGTCCTGAGGATCCGGATCGTCTGCTCGCTGTCCGCGTCGAGATCTTCCGCCGTGCACCGGAGCCGGGAGACCCGCATCACCCGGACAAAGACGAGGCGGCCGACCGACCGGATGATAAAATCGGCAACCCGGTCCGGGTCGTCGCAGAATTTCATGATCCCGCCGCGTGCTTTCGCGATCCTGATCGCATCATCAAGCCCGGTTGTCGGTCTCCGCCCTCTCATGGGGAACCCATCCGGATTTTTCTGAAGGCGATCCTGTTCTTCTGCAGTACCAGAATTTTTATCCGTTCGCTCATTGTCATGTATTCACATCCATTTTTTGAGGAATTTTTCCGGCAGATTTTCATCGGATTTTGAGAGCGTTCACTCCCGTTTCGTGGAATTTTTATTGAATGTATGATCGTGAGATTGACTGGTTGTATTAAATGCTCTTGTGGTAAATTCGAAAATTTTTGTTGTCATACAGGGAATCCGGCTGCTCCGGGGCTGACGATTGTCTGCCGGAATTTGTAAAAGATATGCAGGGCGCGAAGGCTGCGCATGTCGCCGCCGCAACCGGTGGCCGCCGGCCAAAAAATTATTTCAATATATTTAACGGTATCAAACGATACACTTCTGTCAATG
>CAZNLI010000066.1:0-5650 GCA_964574125.1 uncultured Methanoregula sp. | reverse complement strand
GTTTCCGCTTCCGCTTTTTTTCCTGTTTCATGACAATCCGGATCGCATCAGCGACAAACCGGCAGATTTCATCCCGGTCCTTCATGGCATCGACGATGATGAACCGGGACGGCTCGGCCCGGGCAAGCTCAAGATAGTTCTCCTGCACCCGGATCAGGATCTCCTCCTGTTCGAAGTGCTCGCGCCCGTTCTTCTCCCGGAGCCGGGCAATCGCCTCCTCCACCGGGATGACAAACAGGAATGTCTTGTCGGGGACGATCGTCCAGCCATCGTGGAGCGACCGGAGCCATGCGAGCGGGTTATCGACAATCCCGTCCAGCGTGACCTGCTGGTACGCGTACCGGCTGTCGGAATACCGGTCCGAGATGACCAGCCTTCCTTCCAAAAGTGCGGGGCGGATGACGGTTGCGAGATGGGCGGCGTGGTCCGCGACGAAGAGGAGCGCTTCGGTCACCGGGTCCCGGTTTTCCGCGACCGCCCGGCGCACGGATTCCCCGATCCATGTCGCGCCCGGCTCTTTTGTGAAGACCGGGTCAAGATCTGAAAGGGGATCTTTTAGCGCCGCAGTTAGCGTGCTTTTCCCGGTCCCGTCAATTCCTTCGATCGTGATCAGCATATCCTGCCTTCCTGGATCCACCGGACCGGGATTGTGCCGTTATGGACCGCCGTTGCGACGATTGCGCCGTCAAACCCGGCCCGCTCAAGGGTCCGGAGATCTTCAACGGACGCGACTCCTCCGCCGTAGAGAAGGATTCCGGGAAATGCGGAACGCATGGAGCGGAGCACGGGTTCCGGTTCGATGCCTTTCTGCGTGCCGACTGCCCCGAGGCTCAGGATGATGCAGCCGTCAAAACCGAGCCGGTGGGCTTCTATGAGCATATCGACCGGGGTCCGGCCGGAGGGGATCACTTTCCCGTTCTTGACATCGATGGATAAATACCCGTTCCTGTACCGGCCGAGAATATCCCCGGCGGTTTCGGTGCCGATGATTGTAACAATGTTCTTTCCGGTCAGGTATTCAGCCGGTGTCCTGACCCCCCGGTCAAGGTAACAGCGTTTGACAAGCGGGGAGATTTTCCGGATGATATCGTCATGGGAACCAGTCCGCTCGATCCGGTCGAGGTCGGCAATGTACAGGTATTTCGGGCGCAGTGCTGCGACAAATGCGACCGGTTCCGTGCTCGTTGCTACGCCCCAGTCCAGCGGTTTGTACTGGTCGCGGTTACCGGAAACCCCGTGAACGACTTCGCCTTTTTTTAAGTCAACCGCCAGAATGAGATCCATATCCAACGTAATCACTTATTAAGAAAAAGGATCATTAAAGTGTATGCAATTGTTGGTCAGCCCAAGCTCTATCTCCGAGGCAAAACACTCTCTTGCCGCTGACATCATTGATGTCAAGCGGCCGGCCGAAGGATCGCTTGGCGCCAATTTTCCCTGGGTGATCAGGGAGATCCGATCGTTTGCGAAAAAACCGGTAAGCGCGGCGATCGGGGACTTTCCCTGCAAGCCGGGCGGGGCAGCCCTCTGTGCCTACGGGGCTGCCTGCGCCGGGGCTGACTTCATCAAAATCGGGCTTGCGTTCGATGGGGAAAAACAGGCGCACGAGGTCATCGCCGCCGTTGTCAGGGCCGTAAAAGACGAATTTCCGGAAAAGAATGTTGTCATTGCAGCATACTCCGATTACCAGCGGATGGGCACGATTTCCCCGTCGAAAATGGCACCTGTTGCCGCAGAACTCGGTGCGGATTACGCCATGATTGACACGGGTATCAAGGACCGGAAAAGCACGTTTGAGTTCATGACCGAGGATGAACTTACCCGGTTCACGAAAACGAACAAGGAACTTGGCTTAAAGACGGCCCTTGCCGGTTCGCTGAAATTCGAGGATCTTGACCGCTTAAAAAGGATCAACCCGGACATTATCGGTGTCCGTGGCATGGTCTGTGGCGGCGACCGGAATGCCACGATCCGGGAAGACCTGATCAACGCTGCACTTGCAAGGATACGGTGATTGCATGTTTGTAAAAAAACTGGATGTGCCGCTCTCGCTCACGTTCGATGACGTCCTGCTGGAGCCTGCAGCCTCTGCACTCGAACCGGCGGAGGCCGATGTACGGACCACATTCTCGAAGAACATCCTGCTCAACATCCCGCTCGTTTCATCGGCGATGGATACCGTCACCGAATCGATGATGGCGATTGCGCTTGCGCGGGAAGGGGGGATCGGGGTTCTTCACCGGAACATGACTCCCGAGCGGGAGCTGCAGGAGGTCAATGCCGTCAAGCGGGCCGAAGAACTGATCGAGCGCGACGTCCTCTATGTCGAGGAGACCGCTACGGTTGCAGAAGCGGAGCGCTTGATGAACCAGTACCATATCGGGGGGCTTCCGGTCCTTGGCAAGGGGAAGATCATCGGGATCGTCAGCCGCCGCGATGTCCGGGCCACCGGCTCGAAGCACGGGGACGAGAAGATCACAACCATCATGACGAAAAAGCCGATCACCGCCGAAGAAGACATCGATGCCGAGAAAGCGCTCGGGCTCATGTATACAAACAAGGTCGAACGCCTTCCCGTCGTTGACAAGCGGAACCGGCTCGTCGGGATCATCACGATGCAGGATATCCTCGACAAGCGCCAGTACCCCAAGGCGACACGGGACAAGACCGGAAACCTCCGGGTTGCAGCGGCGGTCGGCCCGTTCGACTATGAACGCGCAATGCTCCTTGACGAGCGGGGTGTCGATGCGCTCGTCGTTGACAGCGCGCACGGGCACAACCTGAATGTCGTCAAGGCGGTCGGCGAGATCAAGGCGAGCGCAAAAGCGGACATCATTGCCGGTAATATCGCAACAAAAGTTGCCGCCGAAGCCTTGGTAAAAGCAAATGTCGACGGCATCAAGGTCGGTATCGGGCCTGGTTCCATCTGCACGACCCGGATCGTTGCAGGGGTCGGTGTCCCGCAGATCTCGGCAGTTGCGCACGTCGCCGATGTTGCAACAGATGCCGGTATCCCGGTCATTGCGGATGGCGGCGTCCGGTTCAGCGGCGATGTTGCAAAGGCGATCGCTGCCGGCGCGGATTCCGTCATGATGGGCAGCATGTTCGCAGGCACCGATGAGGCGCCGGGGAAAGTTATCACGATCAAGGGGCGCCGGTACAAGCAATACCGCGGCATGGGATCGCTCGGCGTGATGAGCAGCGGGCAGTCCAGCGACCGGTACTTCCAGAAGAAAGCAATCGGCGCCACCAAGTTCGTCCCCGAAGGCGTCGAAGGCGTCACCCCCTATGTCGGGAGGGTCGGCGAAGTGATCTACCAGCTGGTCGGCGGCCTGAAATCCTCGATGGGATATACCGGCGCGAAGTCGATTCCCGACATGCACAAGAAAGCGCGGTTTGTCCGGATCACCAACGCCGGTATGGCAGAGAGCCACCCGCACAACATCCTCATTACGGACGAGGCGCCGAATTACCGGCTCTTCGAATAACTTTTTCCCGGGTATCCGGCAGAAAAGAATTATTTTATACTGTTACACCGGTTGTACCGGACCGTTGTAGATACCGGAGCCAAGCCACCAGGTGTCATCGACCTTCCGGACATACCCGATTTTCTGCTCGGCCGTCCTGTTATGGCTCGGGTTGATGTAGGCAAAGGTCACAAACCCGGTGCCGTTTTCTGCCGCATTACGCAGGTTGCGGATGAAATACGTCCCCATTGCATCGGTCTCGTTGAGCCTGCTTTTCCCGATCTTCTCCGGATTGAACGGGTGGGCGAGCGTTATCCCGTCGAAGTCATAGGCATAGATATACAGTTCCCCCCGGACAAACGAGCCGTTGGGATTGGAGAATTCGGCAAGAGCCGCAGTCCTGCCGTTGTCCTTTGCATAGGCGACTGCTTCATCGACAAATGCCACCAGATCCTCCTGTGTCACCGTAACCGGTGTACCGGCCGGGATGACAGACGGCGATGGTGACGGGGAAGGGGTTACTGCATTCTCCCGGATCGTGCCGGGTTGTATACAACCGGCAACGAGCAGGATGAGAAAGAGTGTAATGGAAAGGGCAGCTAACGTCCAGGGTTTTCCTGTCATGAGCATACGATCTGGACTGGATCCCTTTAAAACTCTGGGAAATGGATTTCGACCTTAATCATGCAACCGTTCGTGCACTTCCGGCAGGTGTCCTGCAGGATTTACGTGAGATGAACGCCAAGATGTAATCACGGATGTTCCTGCATTGGTTCCCGAACAGACGGTGATACAAAAACCATGTCCAGCTACCTGCCCGGCGATGTCCTTCTCGTCCCGTTCCCCTTTTCCGGCGAGCAGGGGAACAAGCTCCGCCCGGCCCTCGTCATCGGGCTCTCGTTATCCGGCGATCCGGTCTGCTGCCCCGTGCGGAGCAGTCCCCGTGCCGGTGCCTTGTGCGTGCCGATCGGGATCGACGATTTTGCATCGGGCGGGCTCGATCTCTTCTCCGAGAGTTATGTCCAGGCTGATACCGTACGTACGATCCGGAATTGTCTGGTTGTCGGCAGAAAAGGGCGGGTGACACCGGAATATCTTACGCAGGTTACCTCCCTTGTCCCTAGATAACCCGTCCCTGGAAAATTACGGAAATTCCTCCATTCAGCATGTCTCTGTTTTCCGATGTGGGAATTTTCCAGCCTGAACTGGCAGTATCCAACCCCTCATATAGAAGAGTATGCATAGTGAGGTATCAGAACGGAGGGAACAATGGCTGGAAAACTATACAGTCTGCCCAAACTGCCGTACGACTATGCGGCACTCGAACCGTATATCTCGTCGCAACAACTGACGCTGCACCATACCAAGCACCACCAGGCGTATGTTACCGGTGCGAATGCGCTTATTGAGACGTTCGGGAAGGCGCGAAAGGAGGGAACGGACATGGACATGAAGGCTGCAAGTAAGGAGCTCTCGTTCCATGTCGGGGGGTACCGGCTTCACAACCTGTTCTGGGAGAACATGGCACCGGCAGGAAAAGGAGGCGGCGGGGCACCAAAAGGGGAACTTGCAAAGGCAATCGACGCCGAGTACGGGTCCTTCGACCGGTTCAGAAAGGAGTTCACGCAGGCAGCATCCGGCGTGGAAGGGTCCGGCTGGGCGGCGCTTACCTACTGCAAGACGGCGGAGCGCCCGATTCTCATGCAGATCGAGAAGCACAACGTCAACGTGATCCCCGGCTTTTCCATCCTTATGGTGCTGGATGTCTGGGAGCATGCCTATTATCTCGATTACAAGAACGACCGGAACAAGTTCATCGAGGGATTCTGGAATATCGTCAACTGGAATACGGTGAACGACCGGCTCGCAGCATGGCTGAAGAAATAATCTTCGCCTTTTTTTAATGTTTTACAGCGGGATTGTGTGGTCTTTTCCGGATTCTGGTACACGCATAGTGCGTAAAAGGAAATGCCGGGTTTTCTACGGTTCCGGTGGCGCTTGATCCGCTATCCTTAAATTTTGTCGTCATTAACTTATAGTAAACAACATGCCGGATCCTGTTGAGGTTGCCCGCCTGCTTGATATCCTTGGAAACCGCAACCGCAGGCGGATCATCGATCTGCTGCGGCAGAAACCCTGTTTTGTCACGGAGATCTCCGACACGCTCATGCTCTCGCCCAAGG
>CAZNLI010000065.1:0-5734 GCA_964574125.1 uncultured Methanoregula sp. | reverse complement strand
CATCCTGCAGGTAACCGGTGACCCTGCTGATCTGGACGACATCATGGGAACCGCACTCCGGGCAGACCGGCTGGCTGCAGAGAGGGCAGTACTCGATCCCGGAGATCATTTCATGAGAACAATGGCAGTGGTCGAGCGGGCACATGATGGCAAGGTGCGTCTCGCCGCAATTGGGGCAGGGGGATTCGTCTACGATAAGGTGGCACGTGTGGCACTTGTATCTGCGTTCTTTCTCGGGGATTTCTTCGAGGCTTTTATATTTTTTTGCGAGATTTAATTGCTCCGTGCTCCAATCCATACCAATACATTGCAGGAGTCATTAATAAACTTTTAGACCGTGCTCTGAATCTGAAAGTGTAATTTAAGTACATGCTAAAGCCCGCGGGCGGATCGGGTCGCAAATTGAAGGTTGTTTATATACGCACCCGCTTCGTTCCGTAGGGATTCCTGTGGAAAGCCAAAAATTTTCCGCCGGCCATGAGGAACCGGATCTTCACCGTATCAGCGCCGGACCCCGAGATCCCGTGAGAATTCCTGCGCAGCCCGCACCGGGTTCTCTGCGCCATAGATCGAGCGCCCGACAATGACCCCGTCAACGAGCCCGGCAACGGCATGGACATCCCCGCCCTGGGCACCGATTCCCGGGGACAGGATCTTCCTTGTCCCGATGATCCCCCGTAACGTCTTCACCCGGTCGGGCCGGGTGGCAGGCGCAATGATTCCGTCCGCCTTCGCAACCATGGCATTCGCCGCGATCTGCTCCGGGATACCGGGGACAAAGAACTCCGTTGCGCCGGGATGGCTCATCTCGGCAACAACATAGCATTCGCCACCCTTCCGGTGCGCTGCCTGGACACACGCCCTGACCGAATCGGTGCCGGTAAAACCCTGGCAGATGATCGCGGAGAACCCGGCATCGAAGACCTGCTCGGTAATAAGCGTGTTCGTGTTCGGGATATCCGCGATCTTGAAGTCGGCAATCAGGGGAAGTCTGAGGTCCGTAAGCTCGCGAGCGATCGAAAGTCCTGCCCCAAGGACGAGCGGGTACCCGATCTTGATAGCATCGATATGAGGGGCGCAGGATTTCGCGACCGATAACGCCACGTCCCTCTTCACGACATCCAGGGCGAGGATGAGATCAGCCATGGTGCATCCGCTCCATGACTGCCGCGACAAGGAGCGGCAGCGTGATCGTTGCATCGCCGTACACGGTAACCGCCTGTGCCTCTTCGGTGATCTTGCCCCAGGAGCGGGCCTCGTCCAGCGTTGCCCCTGAGAGCCCGCCCAGATCCGGGCGGTCGCCGGTCAACTGGATGGCATAATTAAAACCGTTCGGGGTCATGAGCATACTCTGAAGGATGAAGTTCTTCGGGACACCGCCCCCCACGAGAAGCGCTCCTGCTTTTTTTGTTGTGAAACAGAGGTCAAGAAGCGAGGGCATGTCTGCGAAGGCATCGACCGTGACCTTGTTCGTCTGGGAGAAGAGCCAGTACTGGAGCCCGATCATCGAGTCCTGCACGGCAGGACAGTAAACCGGGATTTCCTTTTTCGCTGCGGTATGGAGGATGCCGCTTCTCGTGTGAAGGCCGATATGACGGAGGAGACCGGAGATGGAGATCCTGCTCTCCGGTTCAAGGTCGGAGAAGGTCTCCTGCATGAACGCCTCGAAGGTCTCGAACGCCTCGTTGGGGAGGTAGATATCGTAAATCCGGTTGATCTCGTCATGCCGGAGCTCGATATCGTCGCAGAATGCAGTGCCGTGGAAATGGTGGCAGCCGATCGCCTCGATAATGTCATGGGTCAAGTTGGCGCCGGTCGAGACGAGCACGTTGATGTGCCCGTCACGGATAAGGTCGGAAACAATACCGCCCATCCCCGCAGGGACCATGGCGCCGGCAAGGCCGAAGAATTTCGTTGTCGTTTCATCGGTGAGCATCCGCTCGTAGATATCTGCGGCCTTTGCAAGGGCCCCACCGTTGTATGCTCCCGCCTTTTCCATGGCCCGGACAAGTTCGTCGACCGTCATACCCGGCCGTACATGCACCTGAGTGACCGGTTCATCGCAGTGTCGTGTGATTGTATATTCCCCCGGATGTTGCAGGATTATTGGCGCGCCACCAAGATAACCCTGTGTCAGGTCCGGAACAACAACCGAATAAGTCAGCGTCAGGTTACCGGAATAACCCGGTACTGTCCTTTCTTTACAAGGATCTCGAACCGTGCGCCTTTGCCCGGCTCTCCCGTCTCACGGATCGTAATATCGGTCAGGAGGAGGATTTCCCGGATAAGGAACAGCCCGAATCCCGTGTGCTTCCCAAACCCCTGCTCGAAGATCCGTTCTTTATCACCAGCGGGAACGCCAACGCCGTTATCCTCCCAGACAACAACAAGGTTTCCATCTTCATTTCGGGAGAAGATTTTAATTTCCGTCACTTTTTCCCCGTGACGGATCGAATTGTCGAGGAGATTGTAGAAGATCTTTTCAAGCATCGGATCGGCAAACAGAGAGATCCCTTTTATTTCGGCGATCAGGGAGATCGTTCCCGGAACCTGTGCCCGGGGCATGACAGTATCCAGTTCGATCCACTGCGGCTGCCGGGTGCCGAGGTTCTGGTATACCCGGGTAAATTCCATCAGCGACTGGATCACTTTCATATTTGCGTCGATCTTCTGCAGGATCTCGTGAAGTTTTGGATCCGGGAATTTCATTTTGGTAACCTGGAGAAAACCGCGGATAACCGAGATCTTGTTGAGGATGTCATGCCGGGTAGTGCTGCCGAGCAGCTGGAGCTGGCGGTTCGCATGGGAAAGGGCCTTCTCGGCCATTTTGCGTTTCGTGATATCAACGGCCACCCCCCGGAACCCGGTCCGTATCCCGCGCGGATCCGTCAGTCGTGCAGAGCGGATCTCAAGGATGAGTTCCTGCCCGTCGCGGTGCCGGGCAGGGATTTCAAAAGGCTGGATTGCATCTTTCGAGGATAGTGCCTGCATCAGCTCCCGCATTGCAACCGGTTTACCCGCTTCTGCAGCCAGATCGGCAATTGATCTCCCGATGACCTCCTCAGGAGTGTAGCCCAGGAGTGTTTTGACGGTGGGGCTCATATACCGGAAGTTCCCGTGCAGGTCGATCTCCCAGATTATATCCGGCGATGTCTCGACGATGGACCGGAACTTCTCCTCGCTTTCACGCAGCGCCTCCTCTGCAAGTTTCTTATCAGTGATATCATGTATGACAGAACCAAACCGGAATCCCTTTGCGGTCTTTATAGGAAAGAGCACTTGCAGTGTGAAGATCCGGGATCCATCGGGGCGCTCAGATTCAATAACCTGTGCCCCTGAAAACGGCGGCACTCCCGTAATTAACGAAGCACGGATCTTCTGCTCAATGACGTTTTGCCGCTCCGGAGTGCGGTGTTCTACAGGAAGCATCCGGAAGGTAAGATCCCACAGGGGGAGGCCCAGAGCATCCTCCTTTCTGATACCCGAGATTCGCTCCGATCCGGCATTCCACTCAATCACGGTTCCTTCCTCATCTGTCAGGACAACTGATTCGTGTGTCGTTTCAATGAACGACCGGAGACGGGACTCGCTTTGCCTGAATCCTTCTTCTGCCAGTACGCGGTCGCTGATATCACGGATCGATTCTATCGTGCCAACAATCTTCCCGTCACGGTTATAGAGGGGGCTTGCCATTCCCATGAGGATCGTTGTCCGTCCTTTCGGATGCGGGTGTGTCGTATCGGCGATCAGGGTTTCCTTGTTGCGGGAGATATGGGCATAATTCCTTGCGATGATCTCATCGTGTTCGGAGATCCGGTCGATAAGCATCTTTTGCCGGGATCCATAGAACGGAATTGCATATTCGTAATCTCCTTTCCCCAGCATTTCGGCTGCCGGGATTCCGCTCATCTCCTCCATCGCCCGGTTCCACGCAATAACGGTTCCTGCATAGTCGATAGCAAATGTGGCGTCAGGCAGGAAATTGATGATATCAAAAAGGCGTTTTTCGGATTCGCTGCGAAGGATATCGGCCTGCCGCCGGGTCACGGCTTTCCGGATCTTGTGTTTGAGCTCGGCGAACTGGGATTTCGGGTCACCGCCTTTCTGGACGTAGAAGTCCACGCCGTTGTTGATCGCATCGATGACGACTTCCTCGCGGCCCCGGCCGGTAAAGAGAATGAACGGGATATCCCCATGTCGTTGCCGGACCTCTTTGAGGAAAGCGATGCCATCCATACCGGGCATCTGGTAATCTGAGACGATGGCATCGTACGATGAAATCACGGGTGAAGCGAGCGCTTCCTGCGCTGAAATCGTGGTGTTAACGGCAAACTCACTATCTTTTTCCAGGAATATTTTTGAGATTTCAAGGAGACCCGCTTCGTCATCGACATAGAGTATGGAGATCATTCATCTGTCCCTGAAAGGTGATAGGTCAGAGGGGATTACAATACTATACTATAAAAAGAGATCATTTGCCGGGTAATATTCCCGGATATTATTATGGAAGCCTGTCGCGCAACTCTGTCGCGCAACTTTTCAATTTTCAAAGATATAATCCCGGCCTGCATGAACCTTTGTTATTCCGGCGTATCCCGGCACAACGGTTTTGCAAGATGCCTCCGGGCAGTCGGAGGCACCTCATACCACCCGGGACTGAGGGTACGAACGGACTCCCTGACCTCCGGTTCGGTTGCTTTCGCACCGCACTTCCTGCACTTGTACCCTTTGCCTTTGCCATCGCTCGTCATCCTCTTGTTACAGGAAACGCAGACCGGGGGGCGAGAGATGATTGCTCTCCCAAGGGAAATGACCTTCATCTTTTCGAGATTGATGCTCCCTTTCTTGTAACTTCCGACGGCAACTATCCTGTCACCGGCGATCATCCGGCGCACGACCTGCCGGAAATTCTTGGTCGGCTCGTACGCCATGCAACGGACAGTGGAACCGGGATGATCAGTCTCCGTCAGTGTAAAGCTGACATGCCCCCCATGGCCGGTCTTTGGTGCGGCGCTTACAATGCCTTCAACCCTGTACGAGAGCCCTTCCCGAAAGTCCCGAATCCTGCCCGGGAGGAGATGCGCATCCGTCCCCTGGTTTGTCACCCAGATCTGTTCGAGCGCCGGTTTCTCGGAGACAATCATCTGCCGGGCCGCCATCACCCATGCCGGGCTCTCCCCCCGGATGCCGAAAAGGACCGGGTCCGGGGTATGGGGCACGCAGACCACAACATCGTTTGCCTCATCGACCGTGTCCCAGGTATGGGGGAATGTCACCTGTTGTGCGGCAAAGAGGCTTCTTCTGTCAACCTCGCGGGGGGTCCCCCACCGTTCTTCCCTGCGGTACGCAAGGATCTCGAACGTGGCATCGGGGAACGTAGCCGCGACTGCTGCCGCCGCCCCGATCAGCCCCCGGCGGTTCTTGTACCCGTGGTACAGGGCGCCTGCTTCTTCAAGGATGGCAACTGCCTCTTCAATAGTGCAGAAATCCGTTACCGCCTTCCGGTAAAATGCCGGATCAAGGTGATTCTCGACAACAACGACACCGGGATTCGTGTTGGCACAGGCAAAATCCGCAAGCTCTTCGACAATTATACAAGCCGCCGCAAACGCCCGGCCGGGATCCCCGCTGACATCGAGGGCGATTGCGGCATTTCCCCGGGTCTTGAAGGTGACGTTGGGATTGAGCCGGACAAGCCGGGCTTCGCGCACCTGCATATGATCCCGGATCAACC
>CAZNLI010000064.1:0-5893 GCA_964574125.1 uncultured Methanoregula sp. | reverse complement strand
CATGATGATCTCGCGGTCGCCCCGGTCGCCAAGACCCATGACCACGAAGGTGTTGATCTGGGCGAGTACCTTTGCATCAACGTTCTTGGGCTGCTGGGTGATGACGCAGAGGCCGACACCAAACTTCCTGCCTTCCATGGCGCACTCACGGAAGACCTGGGTGGAGGAGCCACCGCTCGCGAGCACCCTCTGTGCCTCCTCGATGGCGATGAGGACCTGGTGGCCTGCTTCCTGCTTCTCATCGATGCCGAATCCTCTCGCTTCGCCGCGGTGCTTCTCCATGATCATGCGGGTGAGGACCGAGAGGACGAAGAGCTCGCTTCTCTCCCCCATGTCCGGGATGTCGATGAGGACAACGCGGTTGTCGTGCAGGTTTTTGATGATCTCGGGGATTGCGGAACCCTGCTGCCGGAAGAACGCAGCATTGCCCTTGGTGAGGTTCTCGATCTGGCGTTTGATGACCCGGACCGGTCCACCCATGGAGTTCCGGATCAGCCATGCAAGGCTGCCTTCTTTTATCCCGGCCACGAGCGGATCCTTGACCGGGAAGATCTCGGGATCCACATCTTCGAAGAAACGGATGACATCGCTCCCGCTGACCCGCGAAAATGCCTCGACGATATCGTACTGCGGGGCGGAGAGGTCGTGGAGGATGGAGAGGTCGCTGATCCTGAAATCGTCGTACTCCAGCCAGAGCCGGTTCATGGCGTACTTCTTCCGGTCTGCTTCCCCGCGGATGGTGAAGATGGCAAGCCCGTCCTTTCCGTTGGTATAGTGGACAAGGCCCTTCGTGGGATCGCCCGTGGAGGATTTGCCCCCGTTCACGTACTCGCCATGCGGGTCCACGATGAGGAGACCGAACTTCTGCACCTTCATGCACGAGGCGCAGAAAGTCTTCATGAAGTTGGACTTGCCCATGCCGGTTGTTGCGAACACTCCCATGTGCTGCGGCAGGACTTTTGCCGGGATTCGTACTGCCACATCCTTGATCACATCCTGTCCGCTCCGCATAAACCCGACCTCGATCTCGCCCATCTGTTCGGTGAGAAAGCGGAAGTCCTCCGCGGTCGGGTCCCCGACCGTGGAGAACTTGGAGGGCAGGGTGCGGGCCTTGTGGAATTTGCCGTTGCTGTCGACAAAGCCGAGCGGCACGGCATCGACCGTTATGAAGACATCCTCGCCAAGACCATAGAACTGCTCGGCATAGGCCCGGGTATCCCACCTGGGGTCGGCGAAGTTGGAATCGTGCGAGAGGTCAGTGATCTTGGCAAAGAAGGTGGAGCCCTTGGTCCTGTCCACGATCTTTTTGATGTCGCCGATGTAGAGCGTCTCGCTGTGGGGGGCAATGAACCGGTAGGAGAGGACACTCCTGCCAATGAGCCGGTACTTGGAATTGTCGGTCGTTTCAGTATCGCGCAAATTCATCATGGTAATCTCCGAACAGGATCTCATAGGTCTGCCGATCGATACCGGCCTCCGCAAGCCGGCCGAGCAGGTCGCCCCTGACCTGCTCCATGATCTCTTCTGTTAATACAACGGTACGGTGGGCATCGAAGAGGGGATACGGGTAACCCGGGATCCGGCCGTCAGCAGAGCAGCCCGCGAGCCGGTCCATTATCGCGCCCGGGTTCGTTGTACCCGGAGGAAATTCTATCTTGAGCGGCCCTTTCGAGCGCGGGTGGAGGCAGGCTACGTATATCTCGCCGTGCTGCCACTGGGGGAAGGCCGTATGGTCGAGGATCGCGGGATCGATTTTTATCCACCACGGGGCTTTGATCGAATGAGCCTGTGCAAACCCGGAGACTGCGGGAAGGAGCGGGTGGCCGCCTCCCCACGTTGCGGCCGAGCGCTTGGAGATGCCGGCAAGGCCGATCTCCTTATCCTTGCAGCTGAGGGCGATACGGATGAGGACCGGGTTGTGGCTCTCGTGCGAGACCCGCAAGGGTCCGTCCCGCAGGAGGAGGGCCCCGGTGCCAAGCTCCTTTGCCATCGTCTCGGTAACCCAGTACTCGACCGTGTCCCGGAGGACCCCTGCCGCCCGCGAGATGTCCTTGTTAACAAGCGGTTTTCCCGGAGGGTGGCCGAAGCAGTCCGCGTAGAGCACGGGAAAGTCCTGGTTCTCTTCTTCCGGGCCGATCAGGGCAAAGGTCATGGGAGTGACCGAGCGCCGGCTCCGTTCCATATCGATAAACGTGGTATGGGCCGCTCTTACGACCGCGAGGGCCATACTACCGGACTCGAGGAGGGTGACATTGGACCCGTCCACGGCACAGACCTCGCCGGACGGCGCGGGTGTGCAGGGAATGAAGTCGGACGTTTTGATGGTACATGTCTTCGCGAACTTCGCCACGAGGTTTGCCGGGATCGTTGCCCGGATCCTGCCTGCTACTTCCTTCACCGCACCTGAATATCCGTCAATCATTTGCGTTGAATTCTATTTTGGCATGTTAAGGGATATAAGGAGGGGGGTGCGGGGAGAGAATGAGTGAACGGAGGGTTCTCATCAGGACGGAAATTCACGGGTGTTTATGTACCTGAATACCAGCGTGACGGGAAATTATTGCTCTGCCGGGGGTTTTTCCCGTAAGAGGAGCAGGTGCCGGTACTGCCAGTCCCGTTCTCCATCTGCGGCAGCATCGGCCTCATCGGGGCTTGCGGCTCTCCAGACCGCCTGCTGGGCATACTTTGCCGCACCGGGGGAATGCGTGGGAACATGTGCCGTTGCCACGGCCTGGCCTGCGGCCCGGGCAGCAGATCGGGCGGCATTATCTTCCCCGACCTCCCGTGCAGCGGCATGGGATCCAAGCGATGCCCCGCGGATGTCAGCCATCCTGAATATTCCGGTATTTATCCATGCCCGGAGTGCAATGATCGCGTTCCGGGGGCGGGGATCGTCCGGGTATTTTTCCTCAAAAAAAGGCATGACCCGCTCCACACAATCAACAGCCCAGACGGCGAGTGTCACCGGGTCTGTTTCCTTCACGAGCTCTGCCATCGGCTTGTCGATCTGGGTTATGGAGAATTTTTTTCTTTTCACTCCGGGTCTGGATTTCATGACAGGCAGAACCCTTATTTTTCAATTCCCCGGGAGGAACACCCGGTGATCCGGCGCGTTTCACACCTCACCGATCGCTGATGGAATCTGGCGGGATTAATGAAGGCTGCCGGGAGGATTTTCTTTATTTTTGAACAGCCCTGAATTGTCCTTTTGGCACCGCGATCTCGAACTTTGCTCCTTTCCCCGGGGTGCCGTTTTCCCTGATCGTGATACCGGTAATCGCAAGGATCTCGCGGACAAGGAAGAGACCAAGCCCGGTATTTTTCCCGAATCCTTTCTCGAATATCTTCTCTTTCTCGTTAGCAGGAATCCCCCTCCCGTTATCCTCAACAAGGATGACCAGTCCGTTAGGAACCTGCTCGCAGCGGACGGTGATCTCCGTTAGGTGTCCCCCGTGCCGCAGGGCATTGTCGAAAAGGTTGAAAAAGACCTTCTCCAGCATCGGGTCGGAGAAGATCTCAATATCGTTGCAGGTGTCGGAACATACGACCTCCGGCCCCGCCGCTTTTGAGATGGTCTCCCTCACCGGGAACCAGCCGGGTGTATGGACCCCCAGGTCCTGGTAGGTCTTCATGAACTCGATCTGACGGTGGATTGTATCAGAGCCCTCATCGATCTTTACGAGGTATCCGGTGATTACGGGATCGCGCTCTTTCTCCGCCGCGAGCTGGGCGAAGCCCTGGAGCATCGTCAGCTGGTTTACGATGTCATGCCGGGTGATGGAACTGAGCAGCGCGAGTTTCCTGTTTGCTTCCCGGACCGCCCGTTCCATAGCCTTTCGTTCCGTGATGTCCCGGACGATCCCCTCCGTGCCCCGGATGCGGCCTTCCTTGTCCGTGAAGAACTGGGCGTTCATCGAAACCCAGAAGACCGTGCCATCTTTTCGCCGGGCTTCACCGGAAAAATCAGTAATCCCGCCGGCTTCCCGCAGTTTCCTGAACATAACCTCCCTCTGCAGATCCGACCTTGCGTATAAGGAAACCACGGGAATCCCCGTCATCTCTTCTGCAGAATCATAGCCGTACATGCGGACGGCCGAAGGGTTCACCATCGTTATGGTCCCGTTCTCATCTGCCCGGATATAGGCGTCCTGCATGTTCTCCAGGATATGGCGGAACTTCTCCTCGCTTGTCCTGAGCGCCTCTATCGCGTTGATGCGTTCGGTGACATCCTCAAGTGTCTCAACGGCACCGATGACCCCTCCGTCCGCATTCCGGATCGGTGCCGCAGTGAACGAGAGCCAGGTGCCGGATGCACCCATTGCCGGGAAAAAGTCGGTCGCCTCGTAGGCACCCCCGACATACCGGGACGGCCGGAGTTTTCCCGCGTACCATGCAGAGAGACCGTCCTCGTTGCTATCGACGAGGAGATCGGCAAGCACCGGCCGCTGGTGCGGGTAGAACGCACGCCATTGCCGGTCAGTGCCGATCACATCCGAAGCCGGAATACCGCTGTACTCCTCGAGCGCCTTGTTCCACGAGAGGATCCGGTGATCGCGGCCGATCACGAACTGGAGGACCGGCGACCCACGGAGGATCGAGCTCAGTTCCGCCCTGCTCTCCTGCAGGGCATCCTCGGCGAGTTTCCGGTCGGTGAAGTCAACAGCGTTACCGACAAAGGAGATGAGGTTCTTCTTCTCATCAAAGACCGGCATGATGCTGGAACGGTGCCAGCGGATCGACCCGTCCTTGTGGCAGACCCGGTAATCACTGCCGGTTACCTGAACCCCGGTTTCGGTTGTCTTTTTCAGGAACGCTTCGCAGAGAGGGATATCTTCTTCAAAGACGAATTCCCGGAAATTATGGCCGATAACCTCAGCAGGTTCGTGGCCGAGCTGGGTTTTCCAGCCGGGGGAGACAAACGACAGAGTTCCGTCAGGAAGGATCGTATAGATGATGCTCAGGCTGTTCTCGACAAGGTTCCGGTAATTTCTCTCGCTCTCTTTGAGCGCCGCTTCCGCCTGTTTACGGTCGGTGACATCCCGGACATTCGCAAGGACGACCGGCTTGTTCTCGACCTCTACCCGGGTGAGGTAAACTTCGACATCAAAGAGCGAACCATCCGAAGGACGCAGAGCCTGCCAGGGAAAAATATGGTCTTTTCCCATAAGCACTTCTTTCCAGATCTTCCGGGAATCTTCAAGACTCATCCGGCTCGCGGGCCCGGAGAAATCGTCGATCGTAAGGGCGAGCGCCTGTTCCCGGGTTACCCGGTACATGGCGAGCATTGTTGCATTCACGTCGAGGATCCGCCCGTAAAGATCGCTGATAAAGATGGCATCATACGAGTGGTCGACAAATGCCCGGAACATGTCCCGGGACTGCTGGATCTTTTGTTCTGCGAGTTTGCGCCCGGTAATATCCCGGGCAGCGGCAAAGATCCGGTCGCCGCTTGGGAAGGACCGCCACTCGATCCACCGGTAGGTACCATCCTTGTGACGGAACCGGTTGGTAAAGTTGAGGACCTGCTTCTGGCCCGCGAGATCGGCGACCGCGGCAAGCGTCCCTGGCTGGTCGTCCGGATGGACGAAGTCAAGGAACCGGTGCCCCTCCAGGTCGGCAAGGGAATACCCGAGTGTCTTCTCCCACTCCGGGTTCAACCGCCGGAAGTATCCTTGTGTATCAGCGATACAGAACAGGTCGAGGCTCGCGGTGAAGAACTGGTCCAGTTCGTTGGTTTTTTGCCGGAGGGCATCCTCCGTAAGTTTCCGGTCAGTGATGTCAGTATGCGTCCCTACCAACCGCACCGGTTTTCCCCAAACATTCCTCCCGGTAATTTTTGCCCTGCTCTGGATCCATTTCCAGCTGCCATCCTTTGCCCGGAGCCGGAATTCCA
>CAZNLI010000063.1:0-6313 GCA_964574125.1 uncultured Methanoregula sp. | reverse complement strand
AAGCCCCCGCCACTGTGGCAACCCCCGTTGCGATATCTGCGGGAAGCCGTTCCAACTTGGATTTCTCCTGTTCAAGTAAAATCAAGTATTCCCATGAAAATGCCTCAATTCGGGAGGAACCTGAGGTTCACATCAACCGATCTGCCCGCCGTGCGCCCCGATGAGGATCGGTCGTCGCTTTGGCGGCGACTGATTCGAGAAGCCATCAGGCTTCGCTGGCGGCGCACTGGGCGGGGACTATCGTAATTTTATTATTTATTGGGGTTATTGGGGATTTCTACAGTGCAAAACTCCATTTTTCCCGGGATCTTTTTTTCACTGGTGATTTTTCCCTGATATCAACCAGAGTTGTCGTTGCTGGACCCACAGAAGCCGGAATATTTTTCAGGAATTGTTTTTCCGGAATTGTTTTTCGGGATAATCCGCATTGGCCTGATACCGGGTTCAAATCTGACAGGGCGGTTGCCGGAAGAAAACCGCGAGGATGACGAGCGGGAGGAGGTACAGGAGATCGACATACGCAAATCCCGCAATGATGAAGAGGACTCCCACGCATGCCGCGCCCAACGGGACAAGGAATTTTTTCCCGAGGAACGATGCTTCCGGGCCGGTGAGTTCCGGCACAAGGAGTTCCGGGTGCGATCGCGCATGGTGCCATGCGAGAACAAGGAGGACCGATAAGGCAAGATAATTGACCTGGAAGAGAACATCGGCCAGGGGTACCGTGGTGTTGTAACTGGTCAGGCTCTCGGTGAACGGAACGAACACGACAACCATGAGGGATGCGAAGTGGAGGTAGATGAACCGGAAGTCGACGCTTTTCATCCGGTGGAACATCTGGAAATAGAAGAGCCAGAACATGCCAAGAATGATGAACGATCCCGCAAAATCGACGATGGAGAGAATCGTTGTTACAAGATACTGAACAAGACCCGGTTCTGTTATGACCAGGCCCGGATCCGGGGTCTGGATGTTCCGGACGAGCAGGGTCATCGTGAACGCGTAGATCCCGTTTGTCAGGCGTTCGAGATTGACCTTGCTTATTGGCTCCATCCCTGATGCTCTCCCTTTTTTATTTTTAATTATCGCCGTCCGGGCTATTCTGTTTTTGTATGACGCTTCCGGTACCATCCAAACGATTATATCCGGGAAGCGATCCATACCCGTCTGAACAGGATCGCCCAAAACCGGGCGAAAACCGGGCGTGAATGGATTGGACGAGTCTTCCGTCATCACCAGCCGGAGAGTCGCTGAAGTCTTAAACGAGATTGCCGACCTCCTGGAGGCAAAGCGCGTCCCGTTCAAGCCGATCGCGTACCGGCGGGCAGCACGGGCGGTCCTTGAGCAGGGCAACGATATTGCAGAGATTGTCAGGCGCGGGGAGTTGGAAGATATCCCTGGAGTCGGGAAACACATCGCCGCAAAGATCGGCGAGCTGGTGACTACCGGAAACCTTGCCTATCTCGACCGTCTCCGGAGCGAGGTCCCGAAAGGGATTGCCGATCTTGCCACCATCGAAGGAATCGGCCCGAAGCGTGCAATGATCCTCTCCGAAAAACTCGGGATTACCGAAACCGGCGGGCTGGAAGCGGCGGCAAAAGAAGGGAAGATCCGTACCCTTCCGGGTTTTGGCGAGAAGAGCGAGCAGAAGATCCTTAAGGCAATCCGGCTCCGGCAGGGGATCAAGGGCAGGTACCTGGTTGGCGACATCCTCCCGGTCGCCGGGGAAATTGAGCGGCAGATTGCCTTGCACCCGGCTGTCCGGCAGGTGAGTATTGCAGGGTCTGCCCGGCGCCGGAGAGAGACCATCGGGGATCTCGATCTTGTTGCAACATCGCCGGAACCGGGGAGGGTGATGACATTCTTCTGCTCCCTCCCGCAGGTCGGCAGGGTGATTGAGCAGGGTCCGACCCGGAGCACGGTTGTGCTGGCATCCGGCCTCCAGGTGGACCTGCGGGTTGTCCCGGCGGCAAGCTTCGGGGCGGCACTCCAGTACTTCACCGGGTCCAAGGATCACAATATTGCGCTGCGGCGGCGTGCATCGGCACAGAACCGAAAGCTGAACGAGTATGGGCTGACCAATCTCTCAACCGGGCAGTTCCTTGCGGGAAAGGATGAGGAAGAGGTATACCGGGCGCTTGGCCTGCCGCTCATCCCGCCTGAGATCCGCGAAAACAAGGGCGAGATCGCGGCGGCGGAGGCAGGGACGCTCCCGGCGCTTGTCGGGTACGATTCCGTACAGGGGGATCTCCACGTCCATTCGGACTGGAGCAACGGGACGCTCCCGATTACAGAGATGGCGCTTGCGGCGCAGAAGATGGGATACGCATACATCGCAATCTGTGACCGGACAAAGGGCCCGGGGGTCCCACACGGCATTACCACTGACGATGTTGCCGCACAGCAGAAGGAGATCGTGAAGGTCAACCGGGCCCTTGACGGGTTCTCCGTGCTCGCCGGCATCGAGTGCAGCATCGGCAATGATGGAAAACCGGACATGCCCCATGCCATTCTCAAGGATATCGACCTTGTCATTGCAGGAATCCATGACGGCGTTTCCCGGGCCGGGAACGACGCGACAACCCGTCTCATCAATGCCATTCATGACGACGCGATCGATATCATCGCCCATCCCACGGGACGGATCCTTGGTAAACGCGATCCGCTGGACCTGGATCTTCCGGCGGTCTGCGATGCTGCGGCGGGAGCCGGCGTCCTCCTTGAGATCAACGCCTGCAGGAGCCGGCTCGATCCCGGGGATGAAGCCTGCCGTGTTGCAAAGGATCACGGGGTTCGGTTCTCGCTTGGCACCGGTGCCCGTACCACAAGTGACCTTGCGGACATGCAGCTTGGGATCGCGACGGCCCGGCGGGGCTGGCTTACGGCACAGGATATTGTCAACACCCTGGAAGAGAAGGATCTCCGGGCAGTTTTCAGGAAATAATGAACCCGTACCGGTGCATCCGGCACCGGTTTTGCCCGGATCCATCTCTTCATGGGATCCGGTGCAGCATCCATCTCCGATACCGGATGAAATACGCCCTCGTCATAATCCTCGTTGCAGTTCTTGGAATTGCAGGAATTGTTCTGTTTATCGTTTCACAGAATCCGCAGGCAGCATCTTCCCCGGATGGCGCTCCGGTACAGCCGGATGGCCCGACACAGCTTCCCGCGGTCGAGATACGACAGTACGAAGGACAGTCCCTCTCATCCGTGAACGATTTCCATGAGAACTCCATCAAAGGTCCCCAGTATCTCAACATCACGGACTACCGTCTGACGGTCACCGGCCTTGTCGCAACGCCCCGGACCTATACCTACAACGAACTGCTGGATGAGTACCCCCATTACAGCAAGGTTGTCACGCTCTTCTGTGTCGAAGGCTGGGACGCAACGATCCTCTGGGAGGGGATCCGTGTCCGGGACATCATCGCAAACGCCGGTCCCGATCCTTCCGTGACCACGGTCATCTTCCGGGCGGGCGATGGCTATTCAACATCGCTCCCGCTCGACTATATCGTGAACCGCGATATTCTGATGGCGTACCGGATGAACAACATCACGCTGCCGGCAGAACGCGGGTACCCGTTCGAACTTGTCGCCGAGGACAAGTGGGGATACAAGTGGATCAGGTGGGTAACCGCAATCGAGCTGACAACAGATTCAGGTTACCGGGGGTACTGGGAGCAGCGGGGATATTCGCGGACCGGTGACCTCGATAAAAATTTCTTCGTGGATTAAGGCCGGGACTCCGGATTACCCGGCCTCCTGCCGGTACTTTCCGGTAACCATCTTTTTTGTCATCGCAACAATCCAGGAGCGGTTCAGGAACAGGTGGAAGGCGACAAGGCATCCGAGTGCAATCCCCGACCAGTCATGGATATCGCTGATGAGTGCTAGGGGGAGGACAACGAAGGTCAGCCCCAGCATCCGCATAAGGAGCGTGAATTTCAGAAGCCCGGTACAGAAACTCGCCAGGAAGAAAAATCTCATCACAAGATCCGTGATCCATGTTACTGCCTGATTGTCCATCTGACCATCCCATTCATACGCTGATTATGGCAGCAGCATTTAATGGTCGCTATTGTCACAGCCAACGTTTATCCTCCCAACCGCAGAACGTGCCTCATGGACACGGAACTCCGCGATACGGTTATCCGCCTCCTCCGTCAGTATTTTCCCGGGTCGGAACTCCCGGTCACGTTCCAGGTTGACGGGGATGAGACCGGTGCAACAGTTGTGCCCGAACCGAAAGCCTGGCGATGCCTTGTCTGTGAGCTTGCGAAGGTACGGAAGGGAACATCACTCGTCGTCAACGAACGCTCCCTTTCCTGCTCAGGTGCGAAGTACTTCTGCGGGTATGTGAAAGAGCGGGCACCGGACTTCCGGTACTTCCTCAGTTCGGGAAAACCCGGCGGGATTTCAGGCGAGCGGTACAAGAGAACGCCGGAGATCGTCGACCTGGCTGACCGGAACGCAGCCCATATTCCGGTTGAAGGCCGGCATTACGTCTTTAAGCGCTGGGACAAGCTCTCCGGCGCGGACGATCCGGACGTTGTCATCTTCTTTGCCCGGCCCGAGGTCCTCTCAGGCCTGTTCACGCTCGCAAATTTCGAGGAGAGCGATCCGGACGGCGTCATCTGCCCGTTCTCCTCCGGCTGCGGATCGATGATCCTGTACCCATGGCTCGAACAGCAGAAGGAGAACCCGAGAGCGGTGCTCGGGATGTTCGATCCCTCGGCCCGGCCCTGCGTACCGGTGGATATGCTCTCGTTTGCCGTTCCGATGAAGAAATTTGCACGAATGGCGGGCTGCGTTGAGGAGAGTTTCCTTGTTACGGATACCTGGAAAAAAGTAACTGAGAAGATCGAACGGAGCGCCGCGCTGTATCAAGCGATGAGAGGACCGCCTGTTCGCAGGTGAAACCGGAGTCAAACGTTTCCACTGTAGTACCGGCACGTGTCATATCCGACAGATATGTATAAACCTGGTACGGATATGGAGATCGATCCTCCTGAGGTTTTGACGGGAGACGGGGTAGCATGCCGGACAAACAGAGCGATGAGAGATCCAGTCCCCCCGGTCTTTCCTCCTTGTTTCAGAAGAAGCCGCTCGTACCGCTCATAAAGGAATGTTCTGTCCGGGGCCTGCTGAAACGGGTTCTCTCCCCCCTCGAACTCCTGTTTCTCGGTATTGGTGCGACGGTCGGTGCGGGCATCTTCATCGTTACCGGTGTCGCTGCCGGCGACTATGCCGGCCCGGCAGTCATCCTCTCGTTTGTCATCTCGGGGATCGTTGCGGTATTTGCCGCGATGTGTTACGTCGAACTTGCGGCCATGATCCCCTGCGCGGGGAGTGCCTACGCGTATGCATATGCCGGGCTCGGCGAGATCTTTGCGTGGATCATCGGCTGGGACATGATTCTCGAGTACGCATTCTCGATCTCGGCGGTTGCTGTCGGCTGGTCCGGATACGTCACCACGCTTGCATCAAATGCCGGCATCACCCTCCCCGCAGCCCTCGTCAACCCTCTCGGCGTCAGCGGCGGTATCGTCAACCTTCCTGCCGTACTCATCATCCTCACCATCATGACCCTGCTCATCTTCGGGATTCGGGAGAGCGCAGCGGTCAATACCGTTATCGTCATGGTCAAGGTTGGCGTTATCCTCCTCTTCCTGTTCCTTGCCGCAGGACATATCGACGCCGTCAACTATTCTCCCTTCATGCCTTACGGGTGGAACGGGGTAATGGCCGGTGCAGCGGTTGTATTCTTTGCCTACATCGGGTTCGATGCGGTGACGACTGCTGCCGAAGAAACCGAGAACCCGAAACGGAACCTGCCGATCGGGATCATCGGGTCGGCGCTCGTCGTCATGGTTCTCTATATCGCAGTCGCAGTCGTTTTGACCGGAATCGTTCCGTACACCACCCTGAAGAACAACGAGGCACCGATCTCCTATGCCCTTGGGGCGATCGGGTTTTCATGGGGTGCGGCACTCGTCTCGGTCGGGGCTCTCGCAGGCCTGACCTCTGTCCTGATCGTCACCCTGTACGGCCAGACCCGGATCTTCTTTGCGATGTCGGAGGACGGGCTGTTACCGAAGTTCTTTGCATATGTCCACCCGGTCTTCCGGACACCGGTCATCATCACCCTGATCACCGGGGGGATAACGGCACTCATCGCGGGACTCCTCCCGCTCGGTATCATCGTCGAGCTGGTCAATATCGGAACCCTGACCTCGTTCATGCTCGTTGCGGTCATCGTGCTCGTGCTCCGGAAGACCGACCCGGATGCCCCCCGCCCGTTCCGGAC
>CAZNLI010000062.1:0-6380 GCA_964574125.1 uncultured Methanoregula sp. | reverse complement strand
CAGACCGTCAATGATGTAGCTGTCGAAGCTACGAACGCCAACCGCAGATTCAAGGTGGAATAACGGAGGTTTAGCGCCCATGACTGCAAAGGCAAGCGAACCTGTTGCAACGGCAAATAACCCCGCTGCCGCCCAGAATGACCTGGGCACGATACAGGTCGTGGAGTTTGTGCTCGGGAACGAGCATTTCGCCATCGACCTGTTTGAAGTCAAGGAAGTGGTCGAATATACAACGATCACAAAACTTCCCAATGTCCAGCCCTACGTCCGCGGGATTATCGACCTGCGTGGCGAGATCACGATGATCATCGATCTTAAACACCGGTTGAACATCACCGAAGCCAGCACAAAATCGCTTGAGGCTTCACGGATCATCGTCCTTGATGACAAGATCACCAAATCCAAGATCGGGATCCTCGTCGATGATGTGACCTCGGTTTCCACGTTTGAGGGTAACCAGGTGGATCACACGTCCGCGTCGATCAGCCACGAGGATACAGCAATTATCGGGATCATCAAACGCAAGATCAAGGTCAAGGACAAGGAGATCAATGAACTGATCATCTGGATCGATATCAAGAAACTGCTCGACGATCTTGATTCCTCCATTTGATCGGGAAGCGTCCATGGGAGTGAATCAAGTCGTTTTCGTGGATGACACGCCGGGTACTTCCCGCAATTCCGGGAAAGGAGATCCCCTGGAGGACCCGGCACCTCATCCATTTATACAGCGTGATTTCCTCCCCTAAAAAAACCCGCGCAACCATCACTCATTGTCCACACATGCAATGCCCCATATCAGGTTACAGGAATACCGGTTGTATCTCCCTGGTACACCGGCAACCCTGATCCATTTTTACTAATACCCCGTCCGGCTCCCGGTATCCTCCCCGGGAGAATCATCCGGAGTTCCTTTGATATAGGAACCTGAAGATACCGTTAACCGTGCGATGATAGTTCTATGAAAGCGGTGCTCATTTTTTCCGGGGGGATGGATAGTACCACCCTCCTCTACGATCTTATCCACGAGGGATGTGAGGTTAGTGCGATCACGTTCGATTATCGCCAGAAACACCATAAAGAGATCCGGTGTGCAGAGAAGATCTGCAAAAAACTCCGGGTTCCCCACAAAATTATCGATGTTTCGGTCTTGAACGACCTTGCCCCATCAAGCCTGACCCGGGCACAGTGGGACGTGCCCGAGGGCAATTATGCAGAAGAGATGATGAAGCAGACAGTCGTCCCGAACCGGAACATGGTTTTCTTAAGCCTTGCCGCGTCGTATGCTATTGGTATCGGATCAAAGGATCTTTTTTATGCAGCCCATGCCGGGGATCATGCGATCTACCCGGACTGCCGGCCGGCGTTTGTAAGCGCTATGGCAACTGCCCTGCATCTCTGCGACTGGAACGATGTGACCCTCCATGCACCCTACCTGATGATCAGTAAGGGAGATATTGTCAAAAAGGGACTGACCCTTAACGTGGATTACGCGGAGACGTGGTCATGCTACAAGGGAGAAGACCGCCCCTGCGGGAAGTGCGGGGCATGCACCGAGCGGCGCGAGGCATTCGGACTGGCAGGTGTCGCGGACCCGCTGGAACACCGGGCATAGTATCCGGGGATTTTTACCTGAAATACCCCCCGATAAAAAAAACTGCCGGGATTTTTCCCGGCCAGTTTCCCTATTATAAAAATGTGGGTTCGACCCGATAGTCCTGCGTGCATTCGCCGTCAAGGATTGTTTCATAGGACCGGGTTTCTCCCGGTGCAACCTGGCCGATATAGACCAGCCGTGAATCCCGGATCGTGGTTGTCTTACTGTTTACCAGGTTAAAATTCAGCCGTACATCCGGGATTGTGGTATTTCCCGCGTTGTACACATACCCGTCAACATGCGAATAACATCCTAATCCCGGTGACCAGGAATCTGCGTACTCGTAATGGGAATGGAGCTCTCCTGCGGAAGTGTCTTTTGCGACCGTATCGCTCAGGCACCCTGCTCCAAGTGCAAACGCGGCGACAAAGAGGAGGAGAAGGATGCCCGGGCAGATCCTGAAAATTCCTTTATGCATAGGTCTGGCGCCTCACAACTGTATAAAAAAAAGGTGTTACTTGAGTATAAGGATTGACTCGGGTGCACGGACCACGAGAGCCAGGCTCTCATAGATCTGGAACTCGAGCAGGTCCCCGACCGGGCCGTTGTACCCGACTGCAAGGTCCTGTCCGATCGCGATGGAGGCGTACTGGCTGCCTGACGCGATGAGAACGCCGCCCTTCTTGAGCGCCGGTGCCTTGACAACGCCGTCGCCCACGATGGAAGTGATGTGCTCAAGTTCGGTCCCGTCGCCCTGCGGGTATCGCCTGAGGAGCAGGTTGTACTGTGCCGGCGCGAGGGCAAGGCTGTAGGGGCCGTGGAAACCGGCGCTGTCGAGCTTGGTGACCGCAGCAATGATCTGGTCTGCGGCGGCGCCGACCTTGTCCCACTTCGTGAGTGTCAGGGAGCCGGCTCCTTCCGCGTTCAAGAGGCCCGGGGTTCCCGTAAGCCCGTTGAAGATGATCCGGTCTTCCTTTGCCGCCGCATCCATCGCCGCACAGGCCACCGGTGCAGTGTCGAGGATGAGGTGATCGCGTTCGAAGGCAGCAAGGTCGCGCTTACCGAGCGAGAACTCTGTCCTTATCAGGGAGAGCGGGAGGGAGATGCTCGCGCTGATCCCGTCTTCCAGTGCGTAGTCGCCGAGAGGGAGCGACTTTAAGCCGAATCCGTACGGTCCCTCGACAGCAATCAGCCGCCTTCCTGAAATCTGGCTCTTTGCGGCCTGGACTGCCACATCGTCGATCAGTTTCCAGGTCTCTGCACCGATGGGTGCCTCTTCACGTCCGAGATATGCATTTGCCATGATTAAGCCTCCTTTACGGTTTTGAGTGCTCCGATAGTCGATTCCTCTTTTGCTGCAGGTGCAGCAGCGCCTGCTGCCCCCAGTTTTCCTGCCATGGTGTCCACTTCGAGCGTTCCCTTCTTATAGAATTCATCCTCGTTGCCGGTCAGGATGGAAAGGAGCCGTAAGAGTTCCCCGACATGCACGCGCTCTTCGTCGGCGATATCGGTCAGGACTGCCTTTGCAAGCTCGTTGTCGGTTGCATCCGCATGGGCCATGTACCCGTGGATGGCTTCAAGTTCCCCGGCAACATCGAGCCGGACAACCCGGATGAGTTCCTCTTTGGTCAGCTTGCGGTCCGGTACCATACCGCTGAACGGATTGAAAAAGTCTGGCATTACTGTCACCTGATATGTATGTCAGAGTTGTATATCGCCCGGTTTAAATACTTTTGACTGGAGGCAGATCCTATAACATGCATTGCATGAGGCGGGTGGATCAGGTGAGTACCTTCTTTTTCCTGAGCAGACGGTTGTAGGTGATTGCAAACCGGTGCGCCTCGTCCCGGATCTCCTCGATATAACGGAGCGCGATGCTTTTTTTGTCAAGCCGCAGCGGGAGTGAGTCCCCAGGCACATAGATCTCTTCTTCCCGTTTCGCAATCGCGATGATTGGCTGCCCGGTGACGCCAAGTGCGGCAAGGGCTTCCTGTGCGGCCGAGAGCTGCCCCCGGCCCCCGTCAATGATCACGAGATCCGGGAACGGGGCGTGTTCATCGGTGAGCCGTTTGTACCGCCGTTTTACGACTTCAGCAATCGATGCAAAGTCGTCGATCCCTTCCACGGTTTTGATCTTAAACCGCCGGTAGTTACTCTTGTCCGGCTTCCCGTCCCGGAACTGTACCATCGAGCCGACCATGGCGGTACCGGAGAGGTGCGAAATATCGAAGCATTCAATCACGGAGGGGGGATTATCCATATGGAGTGCAGTGCCGAGCTCGGCACCTTTGAGCGTGTCGCGGAAGAACGCGATCTCGAGATTCTTTTGCGCAAGGTCGAGCAGCTGCCGTTTCTCCCCACGCTGTGGGACGATAATATCGACCTGTTTTCCCTTTTTTACCGAGAGGAACCCTGCGAGTGCAGGATCCGTTTCGTAGCCGAGGATTAACTCTTTTGGTGGTTCACGCTCCGAGTAATACTGGACGATGAACTCCTCGAAAAAGTCTTCGCCGGCATCGAACGTGAATTCCTGCTTGTTTGAAAGCGACCCGCGTTCGACGTTGAAAGCGGTGAGATAGACCTTCCCGTCCGTCACCTGGTACGCAATCACGTCCTGGTCGTACTCGCGCTGGCGCTCCACATGCTGCCGGTCGGCAAGGTGCCCGATGGCATTGATCTCGTTTCTCAACACGAGCGCCCGCTCGAAATCCTCCGCCGCTGAGCGTGCTGCCATCTCAGTTTTGAGTTCTTCAAGAAGTTCGTGCGCCTTTCCCTTGAGGAGCAGGGTGGCCTTCTTCACGTTCTCATCATACTCTTCCGGGCTCACGGTGCCGGTGCAGGGAGCACTGCAGGACTGCATGTGGTGCCGGAGGCAGGGCCGTTTCGGGATTTTCCTGCAGGTCCGGAGGTGGAAGACTTTTTTTGCCACCTTAAGCACGTAGTCGCGCTCCGCAGCCGAGACAAACGGCCCGAAGAATGTTCCGTCGCCGGTCGTTTTCCGGGCGATCACGAGCCGCGGGAATTTTTCCTTTGTCAGCTCGATCCATGCGTAGCGTTTGGCGTCTTTGAGGTCGATATTATATTTCGGCTGGTGCTTTTTGATCAGGGTGTTTTCGAGAAGGAATGCCTCGGTCTCGGTGTCCGTGACAACGACATCGACCGAGGCGATCCGGGCAACGAGGCTCTTAGTCTTTGGGTCGTGGTCTTTCTTGAAAAAATAGCTCGATACTCTCTTTTTGAGGTTTTTTGCCTTCCCGACATAGATGATCGTCCCTGCTTCATCGGAATAGAGGTAGCAGCCGGGATTTTCGGGAAGGCTCGCGGTATCGATCATGGATCAAAAGAGTATCCGGGTGCAGGCTCATTAAGCGTTGGGGATGGGGTAATGGGCGGTTTAGTCGGCCGGCTCGCTGCAGTACGCCCGGATCGCTTCGAGGAAGACCGGGCCGTATTTCTCCTGCTTGACACTGCCGACCCCGGGGATTGTCGCGAAATGCGCCCGGTCGCAGGGGCGGACCCGGGCCATCTCCCGCAGGCTCCGGTCCGCGAACACGACATACGGGGGCACCCCGCTCTCCCGGGCGAGGGATGTCCTGACTGCTTTGAGCCGCTGGAAAAGTTCCGCCTCTGCTTCATGGGCATCACTGTCGATTATCTCCCCGGCCTCCGGTACTGCGGACGGGGATACCGGTGCTGCGTCCCGCACGGGAGCCGGGAGCCTTACCCGGCAGGTCCCGGTGAGCAGCCCGCTGCTTTTCGAGCCAAGGGCAATGACCGGGTATTTCTCACCGGTCCGAGCGAGATATCCCTGCCTGACCAGATCGTTGATCCAGATCCGGTATTCTTCCTTTGAGTACTGCTTTCCTGATGAATACGCGGACAGCCGGTCGAAATGGTAAGATTCGATCTTTGCCGACATTTTTCCCCGCAGCACATCGCAGATCAGCTCTACGCCGAAGTGGGACGGCAGCTGCTGAACGCATGCCGCGATCAGGCGCGCCGGTTCCGTGCCGTCGATGGATGCCGCAGGGTGTTCGCAGTTGTCGCACGACGCGCAGTTCCCTGCTTCGGGGGTCTCGCCAAAATACGAGAGCAAAAAGGCACGCCGGCAGCCGGTCGTCTCGCAGTACCCGGTCATGTCCTGGAGTTTTTTGAGCGCGATCCGGACCGAACGCTCGCCGCCTTCGTCGTGTTCGAGCATCGATCTGACCCGGGCATAATCCCCCCTGCCGTAATAGAGGAGACATTCGGCAGGTTTCCCGTCCCTGCCTGCCCTCCCGGTCTCCTGGTAGTAGGACTCGACCGTCTTTGGCAGATCGTAGTGGATCACGAAGCGGACGTCCGGCTTGTCAATCCCCATCCCGAATGCGACGGTCGCGCAGACGATATGTGCAGCGTTTTTGAGGAACGCATCCTGCACGTCCGCCCGCACCGGCCGGGGGAGCCCGGCATGGTAGGCGAGCGCCTTAAACCCCTTTTTCCGGAGTTCGTACGCGATCTCCTCGGTCTCTTTCTTGCTCATGCAGTAGACAATCCCTGCCTCGTTCCTGTGCCGGCAGAGGAAATCGGCGAGCATGACCAGCGGGTTCTTCTTTGGGACCACCCGGTAGGTCAGGTTTTCCCTGTTGAAACTGCCCACGAACTCCCGGACCTGCACGAGGCCGAGCTGCTGGCAGATGTCTTTTCTGACTTCCGGGATCGCAGTCGCGGTAAGGGCGATCACGGGAGCGGAGGGGAACAGTTTCCGGAACCGGGCGAGTTCCCGGTACTCGGGCCGGAAGTT
>CAZNLI010000061.1:4197-6577 GCA_964574125.1 uncultured Methanoregula sp. | reverse complement strand
CGATTCCCATGTCATTGATAATGTCCTCAACCAGATCTTAACCGAGATGGACGGGCTTGTCGAACTCGAGGACGTCGTCATCATGGGTGCAACCAACCGTCCCGACATCGTGGACCCGGCGCTGCTGCGGCCCGGCCGGTTCGACCGGCTCGTCTATATCGGGGAACCGGCACTTCCCGACCGGAAGAAGATCCTCGCAATCCACACCCGGCTGATGCCGATCGAGGGATCGGCGCTCGAAGAGGTCGTAAGAAAGACGGCCGGTTACGATGAGGATGCCCTTGCGGCGCTTGCCGATTCGTGGGGGAAGGACCGGACCGTCACTGCCGGAGAGCTCTGTGCTGCAACCGGGGAGAAATCCGGCACTGCCAAAGGTCTTTCAACCGGTGGACGGCGGCGCAGGCTCGTCGAGCTGATGCATGAGCATTCCCTCACGCTTTCGGATCCCCTCCGGGAAACGTTTGTTACCGCGCTCGCGGAACGGACCGAGGGATTTGTTGGGTCGGATCTCGAATCCCTCTGCCGCGAGGCTGGTATGCTGGCGCTGCGCGGGAACTCAACGGTCATAACCATGCAGCACTTTGAAGAAGCACAAAAGAAGGTGCACCCGACCATGAATGAACGGCTGCGGGAATATTATGCAAAGATCCAGCAGCATTTCAAGGGTGGCCTGCCAAAACAGGTGCAGCCGCCGGAATACCAGTAACTACCAAAACCAATACCCTCTTTTTCCACCGGTTTTTGATATCTATTATTACGACTGCCTGAAGGTATTGGCGCCCGGGAACCCCTAAAACCCGCCGCGTTCCAGCCGGTACGGGTACCAGTTCATCCGTTTCCCGCCATGCCTCTCATAGAACCTGATGGCAGTCTCGTTCCAGGTAAGGACCAGCCAGTCGAGACGCCCGCACCCCCGCGTCTTCGCCTCGCTCCGGCAGAAATCGAAGAGCATCCCGCCGATACCTCGGGAACGGTACTCTTCCAGCACGAAGATGTCTTCTAAAAAGGGCGTCGGTTTTGCAAGAAATGTCGAGTAGGTGAAATAGAATGTCACGTACCCGGTCGTGGTTCCGTCCACCCGGCAGAGATACGCCTCGTACCGCGGGGGATCGGACAGGCAGTCGGATCTGAGTCGTTCCGCCTCTTCCGGACCTGGCGGATCGAGGCGCTCGTAGTTTGCGAGATCAACAAGGAGGTCCAGGAATTGATCGAAGTTCGCGCAACTGACTCTCTCCATGATGGGTTCCATGACGGTGACGGGGCGTTCATTGCTCCGGTACTGTACTCGATCATCCCGGATATGCTGCACGGTCCGGGGACGGGGCCTGTTCCGGGAAAGGGATCTGTGCAGGATTCGTAATGAAGCAGGCCTGCGGATCATCTGGGATCAGCAGTATCGTTCTCCGGGCCTCCCGCCCGTTCCCAGACTATCGCCCCTTCGTAGGTGATCCTGCGGATCCGGTGGTACGGGATGCATTTCGTCCCGGTTGCGGATTCGACCTCGAAATACTGGGAATCCAGCGCCCGGATATCCGGCCCGTACGCCCATGACCGGTCCCCCGGCGCTCCCCGGTCAACGTACCAGGCCCCGACATTGCCAAACGAGAGCCAGGCGTCGTGCCGGTATTTCAGGAGGAGCGTATGGCTTGTAAGCATGGGGTTGGCCTTGTCAGCTGGCGTAGGGATTCTTCACCGTTCATGAATTTTTGGAAAAAAGGCGCCACACCGGATCTGCCGGGATTTGCCAACAGAGCCCGCTTTTTAGGGATATATAGATTCCGGGGATGGAGGCGTTTTGAAACTGCTAAATACAATACGGTGGATTCTGTTATATGGGTAACACAACCGGTTTCCTGCTGAAACTCTGGCTCCTGGCAGCGCTCCTGCTGCTCTTCTGGATCCCCGCAGTGTCTGCGGAAGATATGCCCGGGCCCGTCTACACGGATGAGCCTACGGAGGAACCGACCGACGGCCCTGTTGAAACGGTCGTCGTGGGCGGTGGAAAAGGCTGGATCGACACCTACTGCAATATCGATGGCGCCTCGGTCTATTTTGACGGGAACTACAAGGGGAAGATTGCCGGGGGTGTCCTTTCTGTCGCGGTCTCACCGACAGGGACCCCGGTAAAGAATGTCCAGGTCACCAAAAGCGGGTATGCCAGCTGGGGCGAGACGCTCTACTCCATGCCGGCAGACGGACAGCATGTCTCCGTCTACGCGACCCTGAACCCGGTCACGACTGCCCCGACACCGGTCCACGAGACCGGTTCGATCTATGCCAAATCGTCCCCCAGCGGGGCGGCGATCTACGCCAACGGGGTCTTCTACGGCTATGCCCCGCTCACCATCCCGGACCTTGACCCGGGCACCTACTCCATGAA
>CAZNLI010000061.1:0-4097 GCA_964574125.1 uncultured Methanoregula sp. | reverse complement strand
TCAGTGCCGGCCAGCACGCCCTGACCCTGAAGCTGTCCGGCTACCAGGACTCCGTGTCGACCGTAACGGTGCCAGCGGGTCAGACGGTCCCCGTCGCGATAACCCTGACGCCTGCACCGACGCCGACGCCCGAATCCGGGATGCCGGCACTCGTCCCCATTGGGGGGATAGTCGCAGCACTGGCACTCGGGTGCCTGTTTGGGAGGAGGATGTAAGATGACCTGTTGCTGTTCAACAACCTCGAAAACCTGGGTGTTTACCGTCATTGCAGTCGTGATCATCGGCCTGCTGACCGCAAACGCGTACTTCAGTGCAAAGGATTCTGTCGGGGTCTCAGCCCGTGCAGGGCTCCAGTCGACCGCCGCGGTCATGGCAAGCCAGATCGACGGGAGCGAAGTCGCAGGCCTGCAGCCCGGTGACGAGAATACCCTGAAGTATCATGTAATTGTCAACAAGCTGCGCACCATGCGGAGCATGAATGACCGGATTGTCAACGCATATATCCTCAAAGTCAACCCGGACCAGTCCGCGACATTCCTTGTCGATGACCTGACCTTCTCCGATCCGGCCGGTTCGGCTCCGATCGGCGAGATCTCAACCGATCCCAACAGGGATGCAATCTTCACCGCGCTCTCCGTGCCCTCCTCGTCGGCAACACCCTATACCACGAAATACGGCACGTTCATGACCGCGTACGCCCCCATCGATGACTCGCCGAACGATTCTACCGGTAACACGGTTGCGGTGCTGGCAATCGACATCTCGGCAACAACCTATGAGGATGCAGCAAACGCGAGCACGTTTGCAATCCTCCTCACCGGCATCGTATCGGCCATCCTTGTTGTGGGATGCATCTTCCTGTGCTGCCGGGCTTCCGGCGTTGCCGGCGGGAAGGAAGAGCGGAAATAACCCATACAGGAAATTTTTTTTTAACCGAAAAGAAAACCTGTACGCAATCGTCAGTGTGTCAGGATTTTTTTTAAAAAAAGGATCATTCCGGGGAATTACCCGGTTTCTTCCACCAGACCTTTGCAAGCGTCGAGTTCCCGGATACCACGACTTCGCCGCCCTCCCGCCGGATCAATGGCGCGAGATAGGTGTCCAGCACCCTCCTCTGCCGTGCGGTCTTCACCCCGAACCGGCGCCTGAAGAACGCCGTCAGCTCCTTCTCCGTCGAAAACCGGTACTCCTTCCCGAGCGGCAGCATCCCGATGTTCGGGTAGATCCCCATCTGGTAGAGGACGTTGAAGAGGCAGTCGGCTTTCGGGCCCGGGTAAAAGGGTTCGCCGTGCAGGTCCGGCCAGAGGTCGATATACATCCTCTCCCAGAAGGGGGGATCGGCAAACCAGAAGAGGTAGACGTATCCCGATGAGACGGCATCCATCTTTACCAGTGCCTCGCGCAGATCTGCCATCGTGAGCGAGAGCGACGCGATCACGACATCGTACGGGGTGGAAAGGTCGGAGGCGACATCGACGTCCTCCCAGAGTTTTTCAATACAGGTGATATTGGAGATCCCATCCTCCCGCATCTTCTCCGCAAGGACAAGGAGCATTCCTTTACCGGGCTCGACCGCCGTTACCTCCTTCACGCGGGGGGCGAGCGGGAGGGCGAGCGTTCCCGGCCCGGCACCGATATCCAGCACCCGGGAGCGCCGGCTGATGGCAAGCCCGGCAATGGTCATCGCCACCCGTGGGTCGGACCCGGCCATCGAGCCCTCGTTATACCGCCGGGCATTCTTCTTCTTGTCCCAGTTGTGCGTGGTATCTTCGAATTTCCTTGACGCCTCGTGCCGGTCCTGGCGGGCTTTCCAGACCGCATTCCAGTCGATCCCGTCATAGTCAGAGGCGGAAGATCCTGCCATACGGGAAACTAATGGTCGTTGGACCGGTTATAGGTTGCTGTTGCCGTCCCTCCGGGCAACGGTCACGATGAAGGTCCGGTTCTTGTAGACCACATCAACGTCGGCAAATCCGGCTTTTCTGAGCCATTCAAGCTGCAGGGAGAGTTTCTCGTTCCGGTCATAGGTATTCCGCCGGTTCAGGATCCCGGCGTTCTCGGCATCGCGCAGGGGGCCGTTCCTTAAGAATTCGTTCCAGTACTCAAGGTATCTCTCCCGGAAATATGCCGTCTCGCCGTCTGCCTGGTCCGCGTTGATGAACATCCCACCCGGTTTCAATGCAGAAAAGATCCGGTGGAAGAGCCGGCGCTTGTCCCCGGTTTCGAGGTGGTGGATCGACAGGGCGGAACAGATGATGTCGTACGGCCCGGAGAGATCAGAACTGCTGTAATCGCAGACAATATACCGGATCCTCTCCTGGTCCTTAAAGCGCTCCTTTGCCCTCTCCAGCATGTTTTCGGCAATGTCCATGAGCGTGAACGTCGCCTGCGGGAATTTCCGGAGCATGAACGCGGAGAGAAGCCCCGTCCCGGCGCCGATGTCAAGGATGGCCGGTTCCAACTGATCCGTCTCCGCCGCCCATGCTGCAGCCTCGTAAAACCCCCTCAGGTCCGGGATGACGAACTCCCGCTGGGCATCGTATTCCGTAGCAAAATCGTTGAATGCGTTCCTGATATATTCCATTCCCGGATCCTCCCCCGGCAGACCCCGGTCGTCAACGGCTGAGGTTCAGGGCAAAGCCTTGCAGGCGGGTAGGCAGGTGCACTATCCCCTCAGAGTTTCTCTTCAAACGACCCAAGGTTTGCCTGGTACGTCCCGGCCACGAAGTCGATGTGGGGGGTAAGCCCGGTCTCGCCTTCGATTGGAAGCGGGTAGCAGCCGGTCAGGCACCCGACGCAGAGGTTGTCCTTCCCGCACCCGATTGCCTCGATGAGGGCGTCGAGCGAGACATGGTGGAGGGTCGTTGCCGTGATGCACTTCCGGACCTCCTCCTCAACCTTGTCGCTTGCGATCAGCTCTTCGCGGGTCGGGAAGTCAACGCCGAGGTAGCAGGGTGCCTTGATCTGGGGTGACCCGATCCGCATGTGGACCTCTTTTGCCCCAGCCTCGCGGATCAGCTCGATGATCCGTCGGGAGGTTGTGCCCCGCACGATGCTGTCGTCGATCAGCACGACGGACTTGCCTGCAAGGTGGGCGGGGATGGGATTGAGTTTGATCCGGACCGCCCGCTCGCGCTGCTGCTGGCTTGGCATGATGAAGGTCCGTCCCATGTACCGGTTCTTCATCAGGGTCTCGATATACGGGAAAGCGGACCGGTGCGCATACCCGATCGCGTACGCGGTGCCGGAGTCGGGCACCGGCGAGACGCTGTCGGCAGCAACCGGGTCCTCCTCGTACAACTTCCGGCCGATCCGGGACCGGACCTCGTACACCAGTTTTCCGTCGATGATGGAATCCGCACGGGCGAAATAGATGTACTCGAATATGCAGTGCGCCCGGCAGGTGGCAACCGCAATCTGCGTGCACCGGACCCCCTCCGCATCCATCCGGATGAGTTCGCCCGGCCTGATGTCGCGCAGAAACGTCCCGTCCAGGGCATCGATGGCAACGCTCTCCGATGCGACCAGGTACCCGTTCGCGGTTTTCCCGATGCAGAACGGCTTGATGCCCTGCGGGTCGCGGAACGCGTAGATGATGCCGTCGATCATCATCACGACCGAATACGAACCCCGGACCTTGTGCATGCAGAGGTTGACCGCATCCTCGACGCTCCCCGATCTCCCGATCTCGTCCATCAAAATCCGGGCGATGACCTCGGTGTCCGTGGTCGTGGTGAAGATCTCCCCGGCCCTCTCGAAACCTGCACGCAGTTCTTTCGTGTTGACCAGGTTGCCGTTATGGGCGATGGAGATCGAGTGGTCCTTGAACTGGAAGTTGAGGGGCTGGATATTCTCGGGGAGGTTGGCACCGGTTGTCGGGTACCGGACATGGCCGATGCCGGCAGTCCCCTTCAGGTCAGAAAGAACAGCGGAAGAAAAGACGTCGGCAACAAGGCCCTGGCCTTTAAACTTATACAGGGTCTGGCCGTCAAAAGTTGAGATCCCGGCGCTCTCTTGCCCCCGGTGCTGGAGAGCGTACATTGCATAATAGAGCTGGATGGATACGCCGCCGGCATCCACGATGCCAACGATTCCAC
>CAZNLI010000060.1:0-6579 GCA_964574125.1 uncultured Methanoregula sp. | reverse complement strand
GGGTGACGCTCGGGATCCAGTTCGGGTGGGGGAGTTTCACTTCGCGGGTATCTTCAAGGGACACGATCTTTGCCATCGGGGGTATGAACAGGGAGATGGCGTTGAGGGCCGTGGTCTTCCCCGATGCGGTTCCCCCGGCAAAGATGGCCGACTTGCCGGCCTCGACGCAGAGCCAGATGTAGGCGATCGCGAGCGGCGAGAACGTATGCCACTCGATAAGATCCGTGGGCGTGATCGGTTCGTCCTTGAATTTTCGGATGGTGAACGTCGATCCGTGCGCGGTCACTTCCTGGCCGAGCGTCATCTGGATACGCGAACCGTCCTGCATGGAAGCATCGAGGATCGGTTCGGCAATGGAGATATACTTACCGGACCGCTGTGCAAGCTTGGTCACGAACGAGTCAAGTTCTCCGGCATCGTGGTAGACAATGGAGGTCCTCATGGACTCATAGCTGGAATGGAAAGCGAACAGCGGGGTATTGATGCCATCGCACGAGATATCCTCGATATACTTGTCATGCATGATCGGGTCGATCAGCCCGTTACCCAGGAAGTCCTTGAACATGTTGTAGTGGATCTTCTCCCGCTCGAGAGGGGAGAGATCGAGCCCGAAGTCCTGCATGATGTCATCGGTTGAAGCGCGGAGTCTTATGCGTGCCTCCTCCTTTGAGATGTCCTTGGTATTGATATCCAGCGTGTCGAACAGGCGCTCCTTGAGCTCCTTCAAGAGTTCTTTTTCCGGATCGGAGAGGCCGGGCTCGAGGAGCTGGTAAAAGTATTCATGAGTGGCATGGTCGTAGGTGATCCTGACATAGGCATACGGTTCATTGACCGGGTACATCTCCACCTCTTCGATACCGGGGTTGGGTGTAAACGAGAGGTCAACCAGCGGGCCATGGATCCTCGGGTCGTATTCTTCCGGTTGGGAGCGGATTGCCCTGAAAAGGGATGCAAACCCGGACTTTTTTGCCGCGGGCTTTACTTTAGCCTTTTCTGCAAGGAACTCCTCTTCTATGTTGAGATCCTTGAACCCGGCGGCGGAGAATTCCTTCTTCCAGATCTCGGCAAATTCCTCCGGCAGCGCGCTTGTACCGGTACCCTCGAATGCATTGATCCGCCCGTGAAGGTTGATCTCATCGATCTTGAACGTGGCACCCTTGGGAAGGATCAGACCGGCATAGTCGGTTATCTGGTCAATGCTGATGATCTTCTCTTCAGCTTCGGTCTTCTCGGGGATTTCTTCCTCGGTCTTGTACGCTGCTTTCTTGGTCTCTTTTCTTTTCCGCACCGCAGCTTCATGTTCCTCATCGGTGATCCCGGCACCGCTATTTCCGGCAGCCGGCGCCGGGGCAGGGGCGGGCTTTGCTTCCGGGGGGGGAGCATCCCTCCGTACAGGTATCTTTCCGGCAGCGTTGCGCGTCACACTGCCCTCCTTATCAATACTACGCGGGGCGGGTTTTGCGGGGGCCGGGACCGGTTCAGGTACCGGTTCGGCCGGTTCATCGGGATCAAAAAAGAGACTTTCCAGCGGGTCCGGGGGGATTATTGAGGGGCGGGCGCTCTCGGGATCCGGTCGTTGCGGAGCGGGTACGGGCCCGGGTTTATTTGCCTTATTCAGTTCCTTTATCAGTGCCGAGAAATCCGTGGTACCGGACTCCGGGGTCCCGGCCGCGGGCGGCGATTTATCTGCCACCGGGGATCGCGGGGGTGTTTCTTTTTTCTTTCCCTTGATTATCTTCATGAGGGATTCGACCTCCCCAAGCGTATCGTCGTCTTCTTTGTTCAAGTCCAAGTCAGATAACCTCCTCTTAACCAGCCTGTGACGGTTGTGTACTATGGTACAGTAAATGATAATTTACACCGGAGTATATCTACTCTCCGGATACTTACGTTATCCTATAAAAATCATCGTAAAGTGAAAAAGGACTCAGGAAAGGTCATATTCCTGAAATTCCTGAATTTGAGAACCTTCCCATATCTTAACGGCACACTTCTGACTGGATACTCTTGAGTATTACCCGGATCAACCCCAGCTGCGTTTCTGCAGTGGTGAACACGCACAGGAACAGGTCCCCGCAGGGAGCAATAATGAACTTGTTTTCGGCAGTCTCAAGGATCATCTGATCGAGCGGGCCGGCATTCATGTCCTGGGCGATCCTGACGCCGGCACGCATGAAGTCCTCGGCCGACGCTGCCACGTGCTCGAAATCGGCATCCCCCATGGACTGGACGGGGAATCCCTCAAAAAAGGCAGATACAGCGATTACCCCCGGCTGGATCAGGATCTTCTTTAACTGTATCTCGTCAAGGCGTTCCGGACATCGTCCGGCGGTTTCCCGTGCTTTTTCCTCAGGTTTTGCCGGGGCCGGCACAGGGGCCGGCGGGGTGTTTTTTTCATCGGCAACAAGCAGATGCGAGTCGCGGCAGAGCTCAAGGGCACGTGCAAATTCAGCATCGTCATATCTGCGGAGGTGGAGCTTCTGTTCATCCCCGGATTCATCCAAATCCAGGGCTATACACGAAAGGGCGCGTTCCCCCTGATAAGAACCGGTGGCTGTGCGGAACATTGCAGCCTGCAGTATCCCGTCATCCACGAGGATAAAACCGATTCCCGACGAGGTCCGGATCTCGACTGCCCCGCGGAAATCCGCCAGCTCGTCGAAAAATTTATCATCCAGGGGACTGGTAATGGTCCCCCCGTCGGTTCCTGCAGGTAATTTCATAAAAAGAGAAAGAACGGATCAGAGCGCAGCAACAATACGCTCTTTATTTTTCTTGAGTTCGTACCTGATCCTTCCGATGTTTGCGGACGTATCCGCAACAAGTGCTATGAGTTCATCAGCAGATAACGGCGAAAGAATAATGGGCCCTTTTTCCAGTTCGACGAGCATCTGGGAAAGCTCGCCCTTGCCGAGCGTATTGCCCATTGCTTCCGAGGTCCCAAGACCCGTTGAAGCCATGGCACCGAGCGCTTCGATATCCACCTTGCCGGAAACCGCACTCTCAATAACAAACCCATCTCTTCCAACAACAACTGCTGCTGACACACCTTCCACTTTCAGAAACTCCTCTAGTAATGGTTTCAGCATTTTTTCACCACTTAATAAATGTATCTCTCTATCCTTTTGCTATTAAAATGTTGGTCTTCGATCGTTATCCTGCAAGAATGATGGTTTCGTGCGTAAAAATACATTGCGGCACCATGAAAGGTACCGGTAAACCGGGTTTCAGCAAGGACGATACCTTCCGCGACACCCAAGGCTGCAAGGGGCTCGGACCACGGTCTCTGTCGATCAAAAAGAAAGTATATAGTTCGATACCGCACACCTACACATGATGCAACTCCCGAGGGGCACGTTTCGTGAGATCAGGAAAAGTGTGGCGATCGAGAGCCTCTTAAAAGAGTTAGCCGGGGAAAAATATACCGGTGTTGCCAGCATTTCATCCCCTTCCCTGACCGGGACGCTCGTCTTCAAGGCAGGATACTGCATCCTGGTCAAGTTCCAGAATAATCGTGGCGATACCGCGATGGACGAACTCTCCAAAGAAGGTAATCAGGTGGTTGATGCGGTCCTCTCCCTGCTCGGTGACGCACAGATCGATCTGGCACTGGAATTCAACAGGCCGTTCAGGATCCTGAAGTCCGCAAAGCATGCGCCTGCCCAGGTCTCCCACCGTGCCGCGCCCTCTCCCCCGCGTGAATCTCCCCGGCCGGTCCCGGCACAGAATCCTGCAGCACCCGCTGCACCGGTGAGACCTCCGGCAAAACCGGTGTCGTTTCCCCGTCACGTCACTGCACCGGCTGCCGCCCCCCGGGCAGCGGTCCCCCCGTCCCTGCTGCACCCTTCCCGGGTTTCCAGAACCGCATCGCAGGTTCACCCATCGCAGGTTCCCCCGTCACCCCGCACAGCGTCCCCCGGGCATGAGGCGGGGAAGAAACACGAAGCGGGTGAGCCGCCGGAAAAAGACAGCGACAGCAGCATCTTCGAAAGCGACCTTGACAACTTAGATATCATGGACATCGAGAACGTAACCGAAAAGATCCGCACCGACTGCAAGACCATGATCAGACAGCTCCAGCTCGAACACCTTTTAGAACGCTGAAACCGGAGTACAAAAGGGAGGGGTTTTTTATCGCGCAACTTATCGCCGGCATTGACAATACGGTTCTCTACGTTATCGCTATCCTGATTATCATCATCTACGCCGCGGCCCTGGTCCTGTACACGGTAAGGAAAGCAAAGGAGAGGCGCGCACGGAAGCGGCGCCTCGCATACCAGCAGATTGTAAAGCCCATTCCGGTCTCCCTGCCGATACCGGTATCCAGGCCGGTCAGGAAACAACAGCCGGATGCTGCTCCCGTTCAGGGTCCTGACCCCCTGGAAGAGTCCCATGACTTCCAGCAGGGCCTCCGTGCGCTGGTGGAGAAATATTCCCTGGATTCATTCACCATTGCCACTTCCGACGGGCTCGTCTTCGCTTCATCCGGAGGCAGTACCGCGCAGGAGGATGCTGCCATCTACAGCAGGAAATACAATGGTAAAGAACCGGCTGGCATGGTCCTGTTCAGCCTGGACCACAAGGGTTCGGACCTGGTGGGCATTGTCCGGTCAACGGACAGTATTACGGGAGTAACACAGAAATGTATAGAGAGCGACATAAAAAAAATATTAAACAAGTGGATATAAAACGATATGAGAATTTCCCATAATCTCATATAAATAGAATACAGATACTCATCACTACAGGGTGTTTAATGGTCAAGGTTTACACAATTGCTTCCGGAAAAGGCGGTACAGGGAAGACTACTGTTTCTGTTAACCTCGGCACAATGCTTGCCCTGCTGGGCAAGGAAACCTACCTCATGGATGCTGACATCGGCATGGCGAACGTAGGCCTCATTCTCGGGCTGCAGGATGCTCCGGTCACCCTGCACGAGGTTCTTGCCGGGAAAGGGAGCATCAACGATGCAATTTACGAAGGCCCCGGGGGACTCAAGGTCATCCCGAGCGGTATCTCGCTCCAGGGATTCCAGCAGGCAGATCCTGACAGGATTCGCGATGTCCTGGGCGATATCGTGAAGCGCTGTGATTTCCTGCTGATCGACGCGCCGGCGGGGATCAGCAAGGACGGCGTGGTTCCTCTTGCCGTAGCCGATGAAGTCATCCTTATCGTCAATCCGGAACTCTCATCCATTGTAGACGCCCTGAAGACCAAGATCTTGACGGAAGTTGTCGGGGGGCATGTCCTGGGAACCATCATCAACCGGGTTGACCAGGGCAAGACTGACATAATCTCCAAGAAGATGGAGAAAGTCCTTGGCGTCAAAGTGCTTGGCATCATTCCGGAAGACGGCAATGTCCGTCGTTCAGCCTCGGCAAAGTCCCCGATTGTCATCAAGTATCCTACCTCCCCGGCATCGAAAGCCATAAAACGGATAGCCTCGGATCTCGTCGGTGTGGCATACAAGGAAGAGAAGTCTGTCGAAGTCAAGGAAGGCTTCATCGACCGTTTCAGCAAGGCCCTGTTCAAGAAGAAGTCAGCGGAATAACATCCCGGCTCCTTTGTTTTACCCTGTTCTTCAAGCGGTCCCGGTGTCCCTATTTTACTGACATGGTAAATCCATGTTCTACCGAGGGAAAACCGTGCCGGACGAAAAAAAAACCTGAAGGTCCCCTTTATATCTCCTCTTTCACAGGATCCGGCACCGGAAGTTCACGCGGACCGTGTGCCGGTCAGCTGCCGAGCCAGCTCAGATCTTTTAATTCTTCTATCTCGTTCAGGTCGATCTGCAGCTCGGCAACCCGTTCCGGGCTTACTCTGGCCCTGCCATGGTGGCTGCAGATCTCGGCACCGGAGGGGGATGTGCTCTCCCGGGTCGGTTTGCCGGATTCAATCAGCCCGTAATCCTGGTAGACCGCCGCATCGCGGAATGCCCCGTCCACTCCTTCGCCAAACAGGGTATCGAATGCAGAACGGCACAGGAGCTGTTGTTCGAATTCCGACGGGATCGTGTTCCCTTCTTTGAAGGACAAGGCAATCGCGGTGAGCTTGCCCGTGATCAGGTTAGTGAGCATGTCGAGATCGTGCGTGCCACCGGATCCGAGGAAAAGGATATTGAAATCGTCAGTATACAGCCACTGGGCTTCACCGGTATCGGTGGGGAAATGGATCCGTTCCGTGACCGTCCAGCTGCCGCGCCTGATCCGGAATTTCAGGAAGTGCCAGTCGGGTTTCCGGTGGACTTTGACGGGAAAAATATTCTGGAAGAGCACGGTCTTTGTTCCGCCGTTCCGTATCTCATCGATCTCGATCTCAAAATAGCGGATCTTCGGGTAAGGGGGGGAAAGGAGGCAGTTCTCGTACATCTTCGATACCTCCATGAGCGGGATATCGATTGCACTCCCGACATCGAAAAGATAGGTATGGCGATCATGCCGCCAGGCAATCCGCCGGATTTTATGGTACACGATACCGGTCATAGGTCTCTCTCGCAGGCGTCAGGGAATCAGACCGTGCCGCAAAAACCAGTACGATTTCCTTCCGGTTTACTGTTGGATAACGGTTCATTTATAGTTT
>CAZNLI010000059.1:0-6793 GCA_964574125.1 uncultured Methanoregula sp. | reverse complement strand
CGGGCATTTCTCTTTCAGGATCGCGATCGCGTCCTCGTACGCAAGAGTCTCTCTCTCCAAAAGTGCCCGGGCGATGACTTCGATTGCATTCCAATTTGTTTCGACCAGCTGCCGTGTCAGGTTCCCGGTCTCATCCCACAGCTGTTCCCGGTAGGTGGCTTCGCCATAGGTCTTTCTCAGGAATGCTACCCAGTTATCAATGAAATTCTCCGCGGTTGCGATATCGGCACTGTCGTCATCGAACCGGGGCGGGGCTGCCCAAGGGTCGGATCCTGCAATCTTTGCCGATGCAACGATACCCGCGAGCTGGATAACCGCGAGATCCCGTGCCCTCCCCCGGGTACCGCCGTACACCATCCCCTCGTACTCTTCGGACTCTTCGGGACGGATGGTGACAAACGTAAACCGGTACCCGAACAGGAGATCGGCAATGACGTGACCGGCCTCATGGTACGCGGTATGTTTCCGGAATGCTTCCGGTTCCCTGGGATCCATCGTGCATCACCATCCTAACTTATACCCGGCTGTCTGGCTGTCGCGGCGGTTCTTCCGGAAAATTCCTGAAAATTTCCGGAACTCTTCGCATTACACCTTCATCGTTTCGGGAAGGCTTTTTGCAAAGGCATTGATTGCATCCCAGTCGCGGAAATCCCCGGACGGCGAGTTCATCTTCTTCATGATCCAGCGCTGGAACCACGAGATTTTTTCGGGATCCAGTTTCCCGGCAAAGATCGCCTCCGCAACCGGCGTTGCGGGGGCGAGGGCTTCGTGGAGCTGCTTTTCTGCAATCGCCATTCCGTCCGCGTCCTTGACTGCGGCAGCGAGGCAGACAACAAAGCCGGCAACCGGAATGGCGCCAAGCTCTCTGGCATAGCGTTTTGAAAATTTACCGATCCTGCCGTCAATATGCCCCATATACATCGGCCCGGCAAGGACAACCGCGTTATACCCCTGTGGCGATGCCGCTTTCCCGATCTCGACAGCATCGGCAGTGTGCCCTGCGGCCTGCAGATTCTTTGCAACGGCCTGTGCGATCTCCCCGGTCGAGCCGTGTTTCGATGCGTATGCGATGAGGATACGTGCCATGTCTTCTTCCCCGGCAGGGGAATAGCGTGCCGGGATAATAAAGTACGGGGATTGTGGGATCGAAGCATAAATTTAGAATTGCGGAAGAGAGGAATTTCCGGATAATTTTCATGGCGGGTGCCACTCATGATCGATGGATCTCCTGTCCGGAGCCGGGTGCCGGGCGTAGTATCTGGTATGCATCCTGAACGGGGAACCGGGAACGGATGAACGAGGCTGCCGTGCCTGACAGGAACTGATAAATATATCGTCAGCATGAATAAAAACTATGGAATTCCCACAAGGGCCGATGTGCCAGAGCTGCGGGATGCCATTCCGGAACCCTGAAGATTACGGCACAAACCGGGATGGCAGCAGGAGTACCGAATATTGTTTCCACTGCTTTTCCGGCGGCAGGTTTTCCGATGAAGGTATAACCCTGCAGGAGAAGATCGAGAAGAATGTTGCATTCGGCGTCCGGATGGGAATGCCGGAAGAGACGGCGCGGCAGATGTGCGAGACCGTCCTGCCCACGCTGAAACGATGGAAGAAAAAATAAGACCATAGGGGTCTGTGCCGCTCCTGATGGAAACTTTTTCTTCCCACTTCCACGAATTCAGCGGGTTATTCGCTGCTTTTTAAGGAAAGCCGCAGGGAATCAGATACAATGGGTGTCAATTCACCATCATGAAACGGGGTATCGGGACGAAGATCCGTGCCTGCGCCGATCTCATCCGGATGGATCTCGCGCTTGGCGCCGGGTTCTTCGCAGTCGCCGGCGAGATCCTCGCGGTCGGGGGAGTACCTCCGCCGGACCAGGCTGTTCTCGGGTTTCTCACGCTTTTCTTCATCTCCGGTTCTGCAAATATCTCGAACGATTACTTTGATCGTGAAGTCGACCGGGTCAATCTGCCCTCCCGCCCGCTCCCCTCCGGCCGGATCCCGGTTACGGAACTATGGGTCCTCTTTGCCGTTTTCACGGCAGCCGGGTTCGCTGCCGCAGCGCTCCTTTCGCCGCCAGTACTGGCCCTTGTCCTTGTTCTCTGGGCGGTCTCAAATGCCTATAACCTGAAACTTAAGGAGTACGGGTTCATCGGCAACCTTGTTGTTGCGGGGTGCCTCGCCATGATCTTCATTGTCGCGGGGATCATTGCCGGTGAAATCAATGGCGTTGTGATCACCTTTGCCGCGCTTGCGTTCTTCTTCGATCTCGGCGAGGAGATTGCCGGTGACGCGCTGGATGTCAAAGGCGACCAGCTGCGCCCATCGCGGAGTATCGCGAAACGTTGGGGCAGGAGCCGGGCGATGACGATATCCGGGATCATGTACCTCATCTTCTTTGCTCTCACGCCGGTCCCGTTCCTTGCAGGCTGGCTCTCGTACGACTACCTGCTCCTTGTTCTTATCATGGATCTCTTCATGATCTGGTGCGTCATGACGCTGGTGAGCAGCACTGTTATCGAAGAGGGGCGGCGCCAGATGGTCCGGCTGTACATGGCATGGGGGATCTTCGTGATCGCGGTTGCGGCGATACGGATCCTGTGAATGCGTTTCAGATGTCTGTTATTTCCCGGTAGCAGAATCGGAACAGACCGTCGCAAACTTGCAGCTCAGACATTCCCGCTTTGCAGGGTTCGCCGGGAAATCCATGTACTCGTAACCTGCATTCATGGCCGCAAACTCCGGCGGGATTTTCGATTCGAGTTCCCCCAGTTGCTCCTCGAAAAAGCTGCAGGGTTTAACCTTACCCGTCTTCAAAAAGACGAGCTCGGTTGCGATATCGTCGGCGCTCATGTCATAGTACTCCTTTGCCCAGAGCACGTACGTCGCCATCTGGAGCTCCGATTCGTACTCGTCGTCGTCCTTCCCGGTCTTCCAGTCGGTAAGGAGGAGCGTGCCGTTCGGCAGTTTCCCGACAAAGTCCACTTTCACGGTCACGCCGGCAGCGCCAACAGTGAAATGATCGAACTGCTCGTGCCGGAGGCACTCCCGGTTCCGGTACTCCGGCCATTTCCCGAAGAAGGTGTACAGGCAGGTCTTCCCGTTCTCCTCCATTGCGGCAAAGAACGAGTCCGGGATCTTCTCGCCGTTATGGCATTCGGTGAAGGTCTCGCCCTCCACGGAACGGTACGCCGCAACCTTTCGCGAGAATACGCTTAACGCTTCGTTGAGATCCATGGGCCGGCCGTCGCAGTGGCACTGGATCTGCTGGTCGATGATATCGTGGACGAGCTGGCCCTGCACGACAAACTTCGACGTGAAATTCTTGAGGTACCGGATTGTTCCCGGATCGACAACCGGGTCTGCCTTGACATACGGGGCGATATACTCGAAATAGTACTGGCGCTGGCACCGGTTCCAGACGCGATGCCTTGTGAAGGACCAGGTGTTGATGGTAAAGAAGAACGGATCCAGCTCTGCCATAGGATTCTTAGGTGCGGTGCAAAGCAATAGGTTCACTGGCCGGCTGAGATTTCAGAAATCAATCTGCATGTGCATGTATAGGCTGATACCCCAGTCATCGGGATTGCTCCTGTCTGTGATATCGGCAAAAAATCCGTCGTGGCAGGGCTTTCAGTTACTCTTCAAAGATCAAAGATTTCTGCAAAGTAAAAAAAAATTGGCGCTGAAGAAAACCTGTTTTTTATACAATGCAGACCCCCCGTACGCCAGCCCTGCCCCCAATAGGGGCGGGGGCGCGTTGCGATACCTCTGTATTACCTGTACCCGTTGCAATTTCTGTTACATTTTTCAGTATTACAGTGCAATCGAACCGAAGGAAGCTAAAGCGACCGGGTGATTTGTTCCCAATAAAGTCATGAAGACAAGACAATGATTTCTAAAAAGAAAAAAAAGATCAATTGAACGGGAGGATCCCCTTTGCCCTCAGGTCAGCGACGGAAAGATCCTGCGAGGCTCCGGATTTAAAATTCCCGTTCGCCTGCTCTTCCGCATACTCCTCGTTTCCCTGTGCGACGGCATCTTCAAACGGGGACGAGCCCGTCATGGTTGTTTCAAGACAGACTTCCATGCTGTACTCGTTGTCACTGGTATCGTAGCAGACAAACGCATGTGACGGGGTCACGATGATGTGGGGATTGATCTCCATCGCTTCGAGCGCGGAGGCATAGAGGACTGTGCCATCGATGCAGTTTGCTGAGGCGGCTGCAAGGGAATCTGCGGGAAGGCGGACTTTCTGCGTGGAATCCGAACTCCTGCCAAACGAGATCGGGGTGTTGATGTAGGTTATCGCGTAATCTTTCTGGAGGGCAGAATAGATCGCTTTCACCTGTTCGTTCGTATATTCCTCCCACTGGTCCTCATTTTCACATGATTCCCCGCACTGGTACCCGGTGATTGAACGATCGCTGTGATAATTGGCAGCGGTCCGGATCAGTTTATCCATACCGGTAGCGTGAGGCGTCACCCAGGCGCCGATGAACCGGGACATGTCGACCGGATCGTCCCCTTCATCAATGGACCAGACCATGGTGTCCTTTGCATAGATTGTCACCGGGTCTGTCTGTTCCAGGATCACGTTCCCGCCGGATTTGACGGTGTAATGGAGCTGGGCGTTCGTCCGTTCGGACGGCATCTGCTGTCCCTGCCTGAACAGGGGTGTCTGACCGATTGTTATGGTCTTGTGGGCGGGAACAACTTCCATGTTGATGGCTTTCTCCGTGTAACCGGAGATCTCCGATTCAACGCTGACAGTTGCATCGGTATCGCCGTTGTTTGTCAGGGTGAAATCGATAAACGTGATGCCCTGCTGCGGGAACTGTACATAGATTCCGGGCATAACAACGTCCATTTCGGAGATCTCAACCGCGATGTTCCCGTCATTCCCGGTAGCAGCCGTGCTTCCGGTCATGCCGGTTGCAGTTCCGGAACCGGATTTGTCATCGCTGCCGGTACAGCCGGCCGCACACAGAAAGGCAACCAGCAGGCATGAAATAATCAGAAAAGACCGTGAAATGTTCATTTTAATTTCTCTTCTCTTTTTTATCAAAAAACATTTCGATTTTTGTCCGGAATTTTAAAAGAGGTGGTATACGCGAAGTAATGCAAACGAAATGATATAATACCGGATATACCCGGTATCCGGCAGTACGTTGCGGAGCGGGTGAATAAAAGGGCAATGAACCTGCTTGACCGGAGAGATCAACCGGATAAAAAATTTCAAGGGAATCTGCCTGATTTCCGCCCGATAAGAACAATCCCTTCAGGCAATAAAATCCTGCCGGTTCCCAAGACCTTTTGTCCCGGAACTGCCCAGAACCTCCTGACTCACGCCCGGATACAGATCCCGGAAAGAAGGAGTCCTGATGCCCGATCGCAGAGATTCTCCCGGTCTTCAACGCGCAGTCGGTCTCTTTGGTGCGACAGCCCTTGGCATCGGCGCGATCATCGGGTCCGGTATCTTCATCGTCACCGGGATTGTCGCGGGAATCGCCGGCCCGGCGATGTTCTTCTCCATCATCATCGCCGGTGCTATCGCGGCATTCTCGGCGATGAGTGTTGCCGAACTATCCGCATTTCTCCCGGAAGAGGGCGGTACGTACGCGTATGCGTATCAACTGATCTCCCCGTTTGCCGGCTTCATGGCAGGCTGGATCTGGATCTTCTCCAACATCTTTGTCGGTGCGGCTGTCTCGCTCGGCTTTGCCCAGTACGGGATCGTCATCTTCCCGGAAGTTCCCCTAAAGGTCCTTGCCCTCCTCGTCTGCGTTGTCTTCCTTGCCATCAATTATATCGGGATCCGGGAGTCCATGCTGTTGAACAACGTCCTCGTGATTATAAAAGTCCTTATCCTGATCTTCTTCATCGTCTTCTGTCTCCTGTTCTTCCGGACGGAAAATTTTCTCCCCCTCGCACCGCAAGGATCGACCGGGATCCCGGGGGGAGCCGCCCTCATCTTCTTTGCCTACACCGGGTTTGCCCGGGTCACCCTGATGGCCGAAGAGGTGAAAGAACCGGAACATACCATCCCCCGGTCCATCTTCCTTGCGCTCGGGATCTCGACCGTGCTCTACCTGCTTGTGTCGATAGTTGCAGTCGGCATTGCGGGCGCACCCACCTTAGCGCACTCTGCATCCCCGCTCGCGGATGCGATCGGGAACACCGGGTATCCCGCATCGATCCTCGTTGTCTCGGCCGGGGCGATGATTGCAACCGCAAGCGTGCTTCTCACAACCATCCTCGGGATATCCCGTATCGTCTTCTCGATGGCACGGAGCCGGGACCTTCCCGCGGTATTCGGGAGGATCCACCCGCGTTTCCGGACGCCGCATTTTGCCATCGCGGGTACCGGCGCCGCCATGATCGGCGCCCTGCTCCTTGCAGATCTCGCGCTGGTTGTTGCCGTCAGCACCTTTGCCATGCTGTTTTTTTACCTGATTGCCAACATCGCCGCGTTCCGGTTGCCGGAAGACCACCGGCTGTATCCCCGGTGGGTGCCGATGGTCGGGGCGCTGAGCTGCGCCGGCCTCATCGTATTTCTCAGTCGCGATGCCTGGATCATCGGCTGCACCGGGCTTCTTATCGGGATCGTGTGGTTCCTGTTCCGGAAGAAGACCTGCGGATACACTGCCTGAATCCCGGGCCCGCCGTTCTCCCGGCTCCTTAAACAATTATTTTAACCTATGCCGTTCTATAAGATAAGAAGCGGGCCGATAGATCAGTGGTAGATCGCTTCCTTGGCATGGAAGAGGCCGCGGGTTCAATTCCC
>CAZNLI010000058.1:0-6898 GCA_964574125.1 uncultured Methanoregula sp. | reverse complement strand
GTTCCGATTCCCCTGCTGTCCGAAGATTGACCCCGTATTGGTTTTTCCGGCCAGGAGGGAGACGCGAAACGGCGAACCGTGTTACACCGGCCAAAAAATCCGGGCCTTGATTTCTCCCGATTTTATCCCGCCATCATCCGATCATAGCATACGCGATGATGGAGAGGAGGAAGGCGAGCAGGAGAAAGGCGAGCGCGAGCGGGGCGATGAAGATGAGGATGGCGTTCACCGTGCTCGCAAACTGGGTGATCCGGGTGGACCCGAAGACGACGATATGTTCGCACTGCGCCGTGCTCCCGGCTACCGTAGCGTCAGAGAGATCGTCGACTGCCTCCTTGACCGCATCGAGGACAAGCGGCGCGATTACGGATGCCGGCACGTTCTGGCCGACCGGGTTCTTGCCGGTGATCGTGTTGACGACGTGGGAGTCGGTTGTCATCACCTCGGCGTCATCGACAATGGTGAGGATCTGCTCAAGCAGCTGTTCCCGCGCCCCCCGCGCCATGTTGTTGCCGTCGAGAAGGACATAGGCGGTCTTCTGCCCGGCAACCTCCACGACAAGGACCTGCACGCCGAGATCCCCGAACCCCTGCTCGCGGGAGAACGGGAGCTTACAGTGGCTGACCCCGGCCCGGAACGGCACGATCGCCGATTCGCGGGTGCGATCGAAGACCTTGCGGGCGGCGTCCAGGTATTCGCTTGACGTGAGCGTGCCAAGGTGGATGGGCGAGGAGAGATCGGTCATGCAGTTATGGGCGTCGACGAACCCCACGTGCGGGAAGTACCGGTGACCTTCGGACATGACCGCCATGCCGATCCCGTAATCGAGATCCTCGGTCCGCTCCGGCGATCGTGTCGCGACCATCAGCACGGTATCGGAGAACCGCTGGTACAGGATGTTGACCGATCCGGTCCGCACCCTGCCGGATTTCCCGGCGCCGGGAAGGTACGCCAGGGAATTTCTTGTTGCGTTCACCGCGTCGATGACTTTTGCGATCTCCGATTCCGCGACAAGGTTGAAGTCATGCGTCGCGCACCCGTGGGGGACAAGGGTCTCTTCGGTAAACGAGTCATGGACGATCTTGGGCAGGTTGCCCCCGCCGATCTCCCCCATCGGGCCCGGGTGCAGGTTGGGGATCGTGACAAGGATCTCCTTCCCTTTCGTGCGCCTGAAAAAGAGGCAGACCTGCGGGACGAAGATCTCCTCGCCGATGTCCCGGAAGAACTTCTCCATGCCCTTTGACCCGTCCGTCATGTGGGCGATGAACGCGTTGATGAACGCGAGCCCCCGGATCCGGAAGGCCCGGTAGAGCGGCCGCTCGATGAGCCAGATCAGGAGGATGAAGGCAAAGCCAAAGACGAGGTGGAGGACGAGCGCAAAGACGGCAAATGCCGGGGAGAACAGGAACATTCCCGCGAGAATGCCGGGCCCGCTCTGGGTGAATGCCGGCCCCCAGATCCGGGAGATGCGGTAGTCGGCGATCGCCGCGAGCACGAGGATCCGCAGCCCGAAGATAAACGAGATCGCGGTCGCGTAGAAGTAGGGCAGCATCGTGACATCGGAGACCCGGCAGATGAGGGTGATAATGACTGCAAAAACCGTGCAGGCGAGCGCAAGGAGCGCCGACCGGTTCCACGTCATCGTCTTTCCCTGCAGTTCGATGAGCAGCTTCGTGAGCAGGAATGCGACAAGCGCAGGAAGCGTGAACGCGACTGTTCCCGAGAACGGGAACTGCGAGACCTGCAAAATCTCCCACGACCTCACGCCGGCGCCGTCGATCAAAAACCCGAGCAGCGCGATGATGGCAAGCGAGCGCGGCCATGACGGTGCCGTGAAGATGAACCGGGCAAGGTTGCCAAGCCGGACGTCGCTCTCCTGTGCCATCTACGCAAAACCCCCGAGCACAAGTTCGCTCCTGCCGGCTGACGTCCGGATCTCCGAGCTCCGGTAGGTTACCGGTTCATGGTAGAACGGGGCATTGAGGGCGAGGCTCTCATACTCCCCGCCTTCGCCGGCGATATTGATCCGGTGTTTTCCGGCAACCACCTTCAGCCGCTGGATCAGTGCGTGATCGATCTGTTTACCAAGGAAGGTCTCGTCCAGCCCTTCGGCTGCGGTGACGACAAGGATGGCAGTAAGCCGGTCGGCGACTTCTGTAACGACCGCTTCGGGATCTTTTTGCCAGAGCGGGGCAAAGACGGAAAGTCCCAGTTTTTCTGCAATTGCCGCGACCCGGCTGTTCTGGTACTCCGACGCTATTGCACCGACAATGATCCCTTCGACCGGCAGGAGAGAGAGCCCCCGTTCGAGATCAGCGAGTTCCTCCTCTTTCCTGCCATGGGTCCTGATCTCCACGTACCTGATGCCGGCATGCCGCGCGATCACGGGCACGGCATCGAGGTTTGCCGAGTGGAACATGTAGGAGTCCTTGTTCTCCGGCCGGACGGTTACGAAAAACTCCACCTCCTTTCCGGCATCGATCGCGTGCTGGCAGGCGAGGATCGAGTCCTTGCCGCCGGAGGTGAGGGCGGCGTAGCTCATGGTTCAGAACCTCCGTTTCCCCGGTTCCGGCAGGTTCCCGAACTGGCCGTGATACCGTTCCGTCATCCGGTCCCATGTGGCAAGGTGCGTCTGGCAGCCGGGGTGTTCCACGACAAACGACGCGGTGACCGTCCCGATACGGCAACAGGTGAGCGGCGTGTAGCCACGGGCAAATGCCGACAGGAACCCGGCCCGGTACGCGTCGCCGGCGCCGGTCGGATCGGCGCAGCGGACCGTAACGACCGGGATGGTATGGGTTTTTCCGTTCTCATACAGCCGGCTGCCGTCGCCGCTCATCGTGAATACCGCCATCGAAACGCGCCGGATCAGTGCGTCCTCAGTCGTGCCAAGGGTCCGGCACATTGCCGCGACTTCATGCTGGTTGGCAAAGAGGATGTCCGTGTTACTGAGAATTGCGTCCAGCTGTTCCTTCGTGTACCAGAAGACGTCCTGCCCGGGATCGAACGAGACGAACCCGCCGTTTGCCGCCACCCGGCAGTTGAAGTCCGGATCTGCTGTCGCCATGTGGACGAAGGGAAGCGCCGGTGCCTCGCTTGCCGCGAACTGCCGGCTTGCGCCCCATTCGAAGTAGGTCACCTGGTCGCCGGCATCATCCGTGAACATGAACGCGGTCGGCGTATGGGTGTCCGGGACGACAAAAAAATGCTGCCGGACCTTCAGGTTCTTCTGCCAATTGTCATAATCGCTTCCGGCAAAATCGTCCCCCACGCAGGAGACAAGCGTTGCCTCTTCCCCGAGCGTTGCGATCCCGGCAGCGATGTTTGCCGCGCCGCCGCCAAAGAAGACCTGCCGGTCCGTGATATGGGTCGAGGCATTCTTCTCCGGCAGGTGGTGGACGTGCGAGATGTGGTCGACCGCCGTGTGCCCGACAACATGGATCATCCTGTCAGTTCCCCGACGTCGAGGAGCTTGAGCGGGACATCCCGCAGCGCCTTGCCGATGACCGACCGGGCGATCCGCTCCGCGTGCTCCTTCGATTCCGCCCGGAAGACCTTCATCTCCAGCGTGAGGCCGACGAGCGCAGTGTCGGCGACAACGATTGCGCTCGAGAGTTCCTCCTCGCAGCAGGGGCAGGTGAGCACCCCCGCCTCGACCTCCACGTACTTTGCCGAAGGGTTGAGGCGTTTTCCCGCCTCGCTGATCGCGATCCCGATCGCGTCGTCGAGCGACTTTGCATCCCTGATGATCCATGCTGATTCGAGTGTTACCACGTAGTCCGGCATTGTACCCTTCCCGTCACCATTTCTCGTAATGAACGTGTTCTTCAACCGCCATCCGTTCCGTGAGCGACGGCGGCATGGTCCCTCTCCCCACGGCAAGAAGCGCTACCGGGCGGATGTGCTGGGGCAGGCCAAGCATCGTCCGTACTTCCTCTTCCGCAAACGCTCCCGTCCAGCAGGCATGGAGCATTCGGGCGTGGGCGGCAAGCATCAGGTAGGTACAGGCGATTGTTGCGTCCTGTACGGCATACAGGATGCCGCGCTCGCCGTACTGGGACATGGACCGGATGTAGTTGGCGCAGATAACAATCACAAGCGGCGCCTGCCCGACATGCTCCTGCCCGTATGCAGCGTCCTGCAGCGCGAGCCGGGCGTCTTCGTCCGTCACCAGCACAACGTCCCATGCTTCGAGGTTGCCGGCGCTCGGCGCAGTGCTGGCGCAGTCGAGCAGGTACTGGATCTCGTCGTCCGTCACCGGATCGCTCCCGTACTCGCGCACCGAGGCCCGGTTCGTCAGGAATCCCAGGAATTCAGAGGTATCCATGTCCGGTGAGAATATCAGAGGCTTCCTGCGCCGGCGTGGTGGAAGCGCTGATTGCAGCTGCAAGTCTTTCAGGAACCTGTTGCAGCTGGTTGCTCTCGACAAGCGAGATCGCTTCGTTGAGGGCGTTGATCGCTTTAGTAAAACTCTGGTTGCCGGTGCTGTTTGCGGCAAACTGGATCTCGGACCGGACCGATTCCATCAGCAGGAGCAGCATCCGTCTGCCGCCGGCCTTCTCCTGGTCGGAGAAGTCGGCAAGCGCCATTGCGAGCTGGGAGGAGATGATCAGTCCGGACTTGGCCCGTTCTCCGAACTGATAACTCCTGATTGCGGTCGGGATATCCATCGTTACCATAGAAGTTCTCCTTAACCTGATACCTGCTTGTTATATCAGCGTACCGGTTTATAAGCCGGATGTTAAAAACAGGATGCGGATCGGTTGCCCGGACGATCAAAAGAGCCCGGGATACCGGATCCTTACTTGGACTTCTGTTTTGTGCCCATGGCGGAGACTTTTGCGCGACGCATCCGGCGCCGGATGAGCGGGTTTCCGGTCCGCTCGACACCATCGCTGCCGGCACCGCGGCGTGCACCGCCGCGGGGAGCTCCCCGGCCCCTGCCGCCGCCCCGGCGGCCACCGCGCCCACGGAACCCGCCCTGCTGCTGCTCTTCGCTCTCGTCAGCCTTCCTGATGTTCGCACCCTGCTTGAACCGCTGGTTCGGGCCCGGTGTCTTGAGTTCTGCCTCTTTCTTCGGGACGAGCCTTATCTGTCCCTTGACGCCTTTGACCTGCGCCCAGATTGTTGTGCCTGTCTTGCCCATGGGTAGATCCCTTATCTTATTCTGTGGTGCAATTGATAAAGGTTAGGGCGGATTTTCTCTCTCCTCCGGAATTGTATCAAAGGAGGCCGGATATCCTTTACGGATCGTATCGGTCCGCTGGTATGACAGGATTTATGCCGGATGGCATAATCCGTCCGGCCCGCAATATCCCACGCTGCAGTATCTCCCGGATCCTTCCGGGCATTCCGGGTGGCATGCCAGATCTTTGCCAAGGGTATACCCTGCATCACAGCCCATGCACTTTCCGTCAATGCAGACCGAATTTCCCGTGCAGTAACTGCTCCCCCCGCAAGCCTCGTGGCATTCTTCATCGCTGCCAAGGACATAACCGTCGGCACAGGGATGCTTGATCTTTTCTATGGCGGCTTTCATCTCCCGGGGATTGTCAAAGTGCCACCCGTGGTAGTACCGCTCGTTGTCAACGGCGCAGATCCTGGGATCCCCGCAGACCAGGTATCCCCCGGTCGTCTCCATCGCAAGCCAGGAGCCGGGAGCAATTTCCGCGATTACCCACGCATGGTCTGCATCCCGGATATCCGCGATATCCGCATCGATGCTGCCAAGGCTGATGACAGCATGGATTCCTTGGGTTTCAACCATGTTCCAGACATCGGCTGCCATATCTGCGCAGACGAACATGTCGGGGAGGCTGTACGTGTGCGTCCGGTAATAATCCGCAGCAATTCCTTTCACAATCGAGACATTCCTGCCTTCCGGGCTTTCGGCAGAGAACGGGGACAGGGAACCGGAAGAAGCCGGTTGCAGCCCGGTATATATGGCGGTGCCCGTTGTCGCACTCCCGATCGGTATACCCGTAATGGACGAGAGTGCGGGCAGGAGCACGAAAACTGCAACCGGGATCAGGCAGAGTCCCACGATGATCCGGATTCCTGTGGTTCTTGCATCTCCTTTCTGCGCCTTTTTATGTCCGGATGGACCTCCTGTACCCGGCCCGGCTGTTGAGATTCCTGTCACGTGAATGTGTCCGGAAATTCTTTCTCAATATGTAAAAAATCATTATCCATTAATCCTTACGGATTTTTAATCCTGATTCCGGGTTCCGGGACTCATGAATTTTTTACCGGAAGTTCTGCCGGCTGCACCATACACGATATAGGGGTACCGTTTCTTCAATTCCCGGAAAAACACCGGATGATTGATCCCGTCAATAAAACGGCCTGATAATCCGGTATCTGCGGGATTTCCGGTTATAATTGCTTTGCAGCGCTCGTAAACTGCGTGATCTTGTCAAGGACCGAGTCATGGTGATCGAGGCTGATGAAGACCCGGTCTTCGGAGATCCTGATAGTGCTCAAAAGCGTCGAATCATTCATCGCATCAAAGCGCGAGATGTTGTTTTCCGAGAGATATTCACGGATCTTTTTCACTTTTGATTTTTCGTAGGTCGATAATGATCTTGGCCTTCCACGGGGCATACTAGAAACTTGGAGGGAAAAGGTATATAAATTGATTTGGCTTTCAAAACCCGGTCTTTCATAAGTCCCGGTCTGCCCTCCAGGCCGGGCCGGTACCAGAGGACAGGTACAGCCCGTGCAGCCGGAATACCGGAAAGAAAATAACGGAAAGAAAATAACGGAAAGAAAAAAGTCTGCCGTTGAAAGGCAGGTTATTTTGCCTTTGTAAGTACCTTCTCCAGTTCCTTTTTCAGGATCTCGGAGACGACCTTCCCGTCAACCGATCCCCGCACCTCGGCCATGACAACGCCCATCA
>CAZNLI010000057.1:4874-7162 GCA_964574125.1 uncultured Methanoregula sp. | reverse complement strand
CCCGGCTCACCGTGCCGGCATCACGAGCGACCGCTCGCCCGATGCCTCGAACTCGCGGATCGCACCCCGTGCAAACTCCTTCCGCGGCTCGGCAAAGTCGAACTTCATCGAGGGATCGGCAAACGTGATCTTGACCCGGGGGTCGAAGCAGAACGCGTCGGCCCGGCCATAGTGCGCACTGGCAACGATTGCCGCATACTCGCCCTGGTGCCCCACGTTCATCGCATAGTTCGGGTAGTTCGGGCCCCGGAGTTCGCCCATGGCGCCCCGGTCCGGTTCCATCGAGAGCGAGTTGGCCGACCCGCACTGGTCCTGCAGGTCGTACCCGAAGAACCCGAGCCGCGACCAGCCGTCCTTGTGGATGATCATCGAGCAGTACCACGCGTTCAGGCCGGCATTCGAATTGCCGGTGGCGATCGATGTCGTAAGCCCGGAAGCGGCGGCAATTACGGCAGCCCGCTGGGAACCGCCGAAATGGTCCTCCATCAGGGTCGGGTACTTCTCGTACTGCTCCATGCTGTAGAGTGTGACCTCGGTCGCGATATCGTTGACGATATCGTGCGTGGGTCTGATCACTTTGTCCGCTCCCGGTTCGCGGAAGTTGTAGCCGTATTTATCCTTGAGGTAGTCCATGCCATAATAGGTGAAGTCGTCGAGGATATTGTCCGTGTACGCGGCAGTCGCATACTGCGTGAACCCGACTCCCCCCGACATGTAGGACCCAAGCCAGATCTGGTCGAAGAGGACCGCACCGGCAGCAACGACTTCCAGCGAGGCCTTTGCGGGGTCATCGGGATTCTTCCGGTCTGCCTGGATCATGTCCGAGAACATCCCGAACTTGATGCCGCCGGGCTCGTTCGGGCCCCGTGCCCTCCGGGCCGGGAGGTGCGAGCCCATCTGGATGACACCGGCATGCTTGGCCGCAAACGAGAGGTCGGCAACCGCTGCCTCTCCCGCACAGGTGCGGTAGGCTGCGATGAACGACATGCCGATCTGCATCGCCGACCACCGGCTGGTAGTGCCGCCGTCGCAGGTCCGGACAACGATGGTCGGGACATGGATGGCCTGGTACATCGATTTCCCGATCTCGGCCTTGAGCGCCTCGGCCTGCTTCTTCGGGAACAGTTTCTCGATGTTGAGCAGGTACTGCGGCTCGATGTCGTCGGCAACCTCGTCGTTCCCGGTGAAGACCTTGACAAAACAGTCGTCCACGAGCCCCGGGTTCGTCTCTACCATGTGCTCCTGCACCACGGCACCCCCGGGCATCGCGTGGTTCAGGATGTGGAGGTACTCGTTGATGGTCTGGGACGTTACCTCTTTACCCAGCCGCTTCTGGAGCGTGTTGTGGGCAATGTCCATGCCCACGATGATCGTCCGCTTGATCTCGTCCGACATCTGCTGCATGGCCGCGTTGTTGACAAAGTGGAGGTCGTCGCCTTCCACGAACGTGCCCGTGCCCGAGACCTCGTAGGTCATCAGCTGCCGCTGGCCCATCGGGATGCCGTTCAGGTGGCAGTGCTCGGGATCGTACATCGAGATCCCGCGGTCGGCCACGATCTTCTGCGTCTCCGCCATGAACTCGCGCTTCCGCGGCGACTGGGCAAGGCCGCCGAACTTGTAGAAGCCGGTCTTCTGCGATTCAACGTCCTGACCTTTGAACTTCTCTTTGAGTGCCTTTAAAAACTGTTTCTGGGATTTCTCTACGGATGCCATGATGGTCAGGCCTCCTTCGGCATGAAGCCGTACCGTGTCCGCAGCATGTGGATCCGCTGCAGGTATTCGACATACTCCCGGTCGTCGCGGAGGGCCGTCCCGACAAGGGAATGGAAGATCGTGGAATGCTCCTTTAACCATGCGCTGTCGAGAGGCTTCCCCACCTCGACCGGCCGGTTGAGCGGGAGGCCGATCTGGTCCTTGACATACCGGACCATCCCGTCCCCGCCGAGCAGGCAGCGCTGGAGGGCATCGAACTGCATCCCGTCCTCGGAAAGCCGGAGCGAGTGCCCGTGGACCGTTGCGCCCCGGAGGCTCACGAGCGCCGGGTCGAACATCTCGGTCTCGATCAGGAGCCGGCAGTACTGTTCGAGATCGCGCTCGCGGCACTCCACGATCTGCCGTCCCGACAGGGTGCCGGGATCGATCCCGCGGAAACGGTACATCTCGGCATAGGTCCGCTGGTAGGGCTGGCAGGGGGCATTGAACATCGAGTCGGCGAACTGGACATACCGGACCCGGTCGCCGTGCTTTGCCCCTTCCGTGGGTTTCACCAGCCGCCGCATCGGGCAGTC
>CAZNLI010000057.1:0-4774 GCA_964574125.1 uncultured Methanoregula sp. | reverse complement strand
ATGGTGCCGACCTGCACGTGGAGGTCAACGGCATTGCCGGCAACCTCGATGGTCTTTCTCAGGTTGGTTTTGTTCTCCGTACCCCGGGCAGGACCGTAGGGCACCACGAGCGGGATGTTCTGGCCGTTGAGGAGCATCCGGTGGATACCGGGGACGACAACGATCTCCTCAAGCAGTCTCTTCGTTGTATCCGGGCCCAGCATGCGCATCGGGACGATACGGCACTGGGGATAGTCTGTGGCAGTATCCATGGTCAGACCACCTGCGCGATCTGGTGTATCGGTCTCGAAAACACATCCATCTTCCCGTAGGTCTCGCCCATGATCTTCGACATTCCTTCCGGGGAAAACATCTGGGTGCCGCCGTCCATGGCCGCTGCGGCAACGACACAGGGAATCGCCATGCCGTATGCATGCCGGGTGACCACGTGGTTGCCGTTGAAGATGCCCGGCCCGCCGCCGCCATAGATCGAGTGGCTGAAGAATGAGAAACCGACAGCCGTTCCCATCACGCGCCCGAAGTCCGCGCCGGGAAGGCCGGTCTCGTGCTCGATAAGGTCGTTAAAGTAGAGGAGCGTTGAGGAAACCGCCTGCACGAACCTGCCGGCACCGCAGTTGACGATGCTCGCGGCAAGGGTGCCGGCCGAGACGTACGCGTTCCAGAGCATCGGGTCTTTCGTGTCATAGAACTGGAAGTACCCGCCTTTTTTACCGGGTGTGATGACCCGGTCCTCGATCGCCCGGTCAACGAGCGACTGGACCACAGAGCCGACAGTACCGGTCTGGCCATTGTCTTTGACGATATCGTATACCATGTTATTGGCATTGAGTCCCTGGTACCCGTAACAGAGGAGCTGGTTGCGCTCGAACGGCCCGATGGCCCCGCCCATCTCGAAGACACCGGCCATCTCGTACGTTGACGCAAGGGCAGCACCCTGGAGGGCATTGCGGTTCGTCATCATGACAAAGTGGTTGACGCTGATGTTGCGCAGGGCGTACCCGATCCCCTCGTTGTTCTGCGGGATGGTGAGGATAGAGGTGACGAGGGCTCCTTCCATGTCCTGCGTGTGGGGGTAACTGCCCCATGCTGCAGCCTTGACGGTCGAGGCATTGAATGCGTCGATGTCAAACGTTTCGACAATCGCGTAGGTAACTGCGGATGCAACAGCCGTAATTGCTGCATCGTAGGTGGATGCCCCGTTCAGCCGCAGGGTGGGTGCCCGGACAAGCAGGAGCTTGCCCCCGTTGAACTGCTGGATGTCGGTATCATCACCTTCCTCGACCTGGACCATGGTCCTGATCTTCTCGATCAGCTCGTCCTTCCTCTCCATGATCGGAAGATTGAGTTCCCGGCCCGGAATACGCCCCTTGCCGAGTTTTGCAGTCTTCAGGGCCTCCTCAATGCCGGCAAGGTTCACGTTGATCGTCCGCTTGGTCAGGTCAACGATCTTCAGTGCTGCCGGGTTCAGGAGCGGGCTGATGCGGTGCAGCTGCACGTTGCTTTTCAGCAGTTTCCCGTCATCGGAATAGAGGTCGATAGTCTCCGTGTAATGCGCCATGATTCATCCCCTCCCCGGTCTCGGGCCGGCAGGGTAATAGTACCGGGGAGATATGCGGGTTCTTTTCCTGTTCATCATCAGAAACCTGTGATACATAATAACACCTTGTGAAAAATTTTTATGATTTCATAGTACAAAAGGGGCCGGATTATTAATAGTATAAACTTTATAGTAATGCAGTAACTATGGAAGACGAAAGTGACCACCTCTGCCTCTGTTGTCTCCGTGGCATCATGCCCACCATAGCGAAAAAATGGGCGATCTGCATCATCTCGGAACTCGGCCGCCGGCCTTCCATGAGGTTTGGGGAGATCATGAAGGACTGCGGCGAGATCAGTCCCAAGTCGCTTGCCGATGTCTTAAAAGATCTCCAGGATAACGGGCTCATCCAGCGGATATCGTATGCGGAGATCCCCCCGCGTGTCGAATACTCGCTCACGGAACACGGGAGGGATCTCCGGGAATCGCTCGTCCCCCTTCTCAAATGGGCCAAGCGGCACAACCAGCTCTACCTGAGTTACCGGAAACCCCATCTTGCAGACGTGCCGGATCCATAAAATAATCCCTGGCACAGTTCCGGGTCCGTTACGGAAAAAACCCGGCTCATTCCGGACTGCCGGTGCATAATAATAAAATAATAAAAAGATGTAGCACTTCATAATAAATACTAAACAGATACCTGTTTCTTATGATACTATGATCAGAACGCTGCTTATCGATGACGAATCCGCTCTTCTCGATATAGGTAGCATATACCTGAAAAGAACCGGGGATATCGCCCCGGATACCGCCGGATCTGCCTGCGATGCCTTACGATTGCTGGCAGCAGGTTCCTATGATGTGATTGTCTCCGACTACGAAATGCCGGGAATGAATGGTATCGATCTGCTGAAACACCTGAGATCCGGGGGGAATACCACGCCATTCATCCTTTTTACCGGCCGCGGGCGGGAAGACATTGTCATTGAGGCACTGAATAACGGTGCAACGTTTTACCTCCAGAAAGGAACAGATATCACGTCCCAGTATGCCGAACTGATCCATAAAATCCGGCAGGCGGTCCGGCAATTCCGGGCAGAACGTTCAGTACATGAATCACAACGCCTTATGGAACAACTCCTGAATTCCCTGCCCGACCCCACCATTGCCATGAACCCTGACGGGAAACTGATCATGTGGAACCGGGCAACGGAAGAGATGACCGGTGTTCCAGCATCCGAGGTGCTGGGAAAAGGGGATCTTGAATATTCGATCCCGTTCTTCGGGAAAAAACAACCACTTCTTGCCGATCTTCTCCGGAATCCCGACGGGACCACCCCGGGACACCACTGGCAGATCCGGAAAAGAGAGCAGAATCTCATTATCGGGGAGTGCCTGGCTGCGCTTCCGGATGGGAGGAGACTCAGTCTCTGGGGAAAAGCAACACTGCTCTATGATGCTGAAGGGAAGGTCTCCGGCGCGATCGAGTCTATCCGGGATATTACCCTGCGGAAGCGGATTATCGACGAACGGAAGAACGCACGGGAACTGCTTGCCCGTAAGATCGCGGAACTCTCGTCAAGGAATGAACAGCTGGCGGCAACCGAAGAGGAACTCCGGCAGACATTCGAAGAACTGCAACAGGGACACCTGCTTCTCCAGGACAGCGAGAGAAATTACCGGGTCCTTGTCGAGTCTGTACCGGATGCGCTGATCGTCCACGATAACGGTACCATCATCTTTGCGAACCCTGCTGCGTCCCGGTTATTCAGGCCGGAACCTGCCGGGGATCTCACGGGGACATCCCTTTTCTCCTTCTTTGACGATGAACAGGCCCGGGATATCGGTGCACAGTCACGGGATGTGCTTTCAGGAGGCATCGTCCCTTCCCCCCGGGAATACAGGATAGGGGGCCCCGGATGCAGGACCCCCATTGTGGAAGCGGCATTCTCACAAGTCCGTTACCAGGATAAAAAAGGGGTCCAGATCCTTTTCCGGGATATATCTGAACAAAAAACGCTCGAAAGGCACATCCGGTCGCAGAACGAGGAACTCAGGCAATCTACCACTGCCCTTGAGAGGGTTAACAGAAAAATCCACCTGCTGAACTCGGTCACACGGCATGACGTCCTCAACCAGGTCCAGGTGCTGCAGGGATATATCGATCTTGCGAAAGGACAGACAACCGATGAAGTCCTTCGCGGATTCCTTGACCGGCAGGACCGTGCGGTTCGTTCGATACACCGGCAGATCCTGTTTACCAGGGACTACCAGGAACTCGGGATCCGGCCTCCCGAATGGCAGGATATCCCCACCCTGGTTTCCCGCTCCATCGATCAGGTAGGATCGTCCCGGATAAAGTTCACGGTCCATGTCGACAGGCTGGAGATCCTTGCAGACTGCCTTCTTGAAAAAATATTCTCTAACCTCATCGACAATTCCATCCGCCACGGTGAAACGGTGAACGAGATCAGGATCCACGTTAAAGATTCCGGCAATGGTCTGATCCTGATCTATGAGGATAACGGAGTTGGTATACCCGCGGGCGACAAGAAGAAAATATTCGACCGGGGGTTTGGGAAAAACACCGGGCTCGGGCTGTTTCTTACGAGAGAGATCCTCTCGATCACCGGGATCAATATTACTGAAAACGGGGAACCGGGATGTGGCGCACGGTTCGAGATTGAAGTACCCCCGGGAAAATATAAGATTGCCGGGGGACCCTGAAGCAACGGGATCTAAGAGAACATTCAGTACGGGAACCGGGGTCCGGGCGTATCGTGAACCGCCGGATCCCCGGGATCCCGACGTCCCGGTAAAAGGAGAGCGAACGGTGTCCGGTATATCATGTTATCACCGGGACGGCGACTTCCAAAAAGATCTCCCAAAGGGGGACCGGGATCTGGCAGTATGTGCATTTTCCCCCGTCCGTGCTCTTTTCCATCTTCTGTCGTTTCCGCGATCCAATTCCTGAAGTGATATGATACTATCATGCTCCCTGCCGGGTTTACCGGAACCATGTATCCACGCCGCACCGGATCCCTGATACACCGATTCCGTACGTGTATATCGTACACAAACATCCCGGGACCATGCGGAGATTTGCTTTTTTGCTACAATTTTTAAATATATTGCGTATAAGTTGCTACAAATTTGAAAAAGTATAAGAACACTAACCTCCTATACTGGATGCAGGGCAAAGCCGGTATCCCGGTAACACCCGACCCTTCGACAAGG
>CAZNLI010000056.1:0-8374 GCA_964574125.1 uncultured Methanoregula sp. | reverse complement strand
AGCGGAACAGAGGATTGCCGGTCATGTCATCCGTACACCCCTGGTATATTCCCCCACCATATCCGCACTGACCGGGGCGCGGGTGTACCTTAAACTGGAGACGCTCCAGAAAGCCGGCTCGTTCAAGGTCCGGGGAGCAACAAACAAGATCCTTGCAAATATCGCTGCCGTCCGTGAGCGTGGCGTTGTTGCAGCATCAGCCGGTAACCATGCACAGGGTGTTGCGGTTGCAGCACATACCGCCGGCGTGAAGGCAACCATTGTCATGCCATCGTGGGCATCCATCTCCAAGCAGGAGGCGACCCGGGGCTACGGCGCAGAGGTGGTGATCTCCGGTTCATCGCTTGAGGAGAGTATCGCGCGGGCAGACGAACTGGGTCGGGAAGGGCGCCTGTTCATCCACCCGTACAACGATGATGAGGTGATCGCCGGACAGGGCACCATCGGTACTGAGATCCTTGACGATCTCCCCGATACGGATACGATCGTTGTGCCGATCGGGGGTGGCGGGCTCATTGCCGGTATAGCAGTTGCGGTAAAAGCGATAAAACCCGAAATCTCAATCACCGGTGTTCAGGCAGCAGCATGTCCTTCGGCATCCAAAGCGATCGCGGCAGGCCTCCCTGTACGGGTTACGGCACAACCAACGATTGCCGACGGGATCCGGGTGGCAGAATGCGGTGCACGGACATTTACGGTCCTGCAGAGATATGTCGATCTGGTCGTACTCGCTTCTGAGAGCGAAATTGCCGACGCGATGCTGCTGCTCCTCGAGCGTAAGCACGTGGTGGCTGAAGGTGCCGGGGCCGCCCCGCTTGCAGCGCTCCTGAACGGGTCGATCGCAATCCGGCCGCAAAGCACCGTAGTGCTCGTGATCAGCGGCGGAAATATTGATTCCGCCCAGCTCTTCCGGATTACCCGGCAGGCCATGGCACGGCAGGGCCGGATCCTGCGGTTCTCCGTGCTGCTCGATGACCGTCCCGGCGCACTTGCAGAACTCCTTTCCGTAATCGCCATGCGGGGGGGTAACATCCTCCGCATTGACCACATGCAGGGAGAAGAGGATGTACCGGTGATGACGGCACGGGTGGAGATCGAGCTTGAGACCCGGGGTCGGGAACATGCCAATACATTACTGGACGCTATAGGCAAGGCAGGATTTTCCCCGGCAACCGGAGGATAGGGGAACCCTGCTCTCGAGAGTTTGTCTGATAGTAATTATGACACTCGTTCGGGCTCTGCCCCCGTTGCTCTTGTACCTCCCGGTTGCGATGGTGCCGTAGTACGCGTACGTAATTGTGCAGAAATTTCCCGTTCGGCTCATCCCGGGGCCTCGCCCCCCCAGCCGGGAGGGACTGGCACATGGGGGGATTATCACGTGAAACGGGAGGTTTTCCAGAGCGAGAAATTTACTTCAGTTCTCCCCGGTCCTTCCAGTACTCGTACTCGTGAACCCAGAGGTCCTTGTTGAACGAGACAAGGCGCTTGAAATACTCCTTGTGCTCGTGGTGGTGTTTTTCCTGTGCCGGGTCCTTATACTTCGCCTTTATTGCCGCAGCCAGCTTCTTCCCGAGCTCCTTTGCCTGCTTTTCCCCTTCAACGATCGCGTTCGGGTCGGCGCCTACGAGGACGCCCACTCTGCCGACCGTGGTTGCCCCGAAGTTCAGCAGGGCCATGTTCATATATTCTGCAACCTCATCCGCGTAATCGCCACCGGCCGTACAAACCGCACACCCGTACTTGCCGGATAACGACTGGCAGTGCACCACGTCCGCCATCCGGTCGAGCATCGTCTTCATCTGGGCGGTCACCGCATTGATGTAGTTCGGCGAACCCAAGACGATACCGTCCGCGTCCAGTATCTTCTCCAGGAGCATCGGGTAGTCATCGTCATTCACGCACTCGCCTTTCGCATAACAGGTCCCGCATGCCGTGCAGTAGGCGATGTCGAGACTGCAGAGGTCGATGAACGTGATATCCGCCCCTGCATGACGGGCGCCATCGAGCACCCCCATGACGAGCCGGCGGGTCTGGCTCTTGTCTCCTTTGGGACTTGCGTTGATACCAATAATCTTCATAATCGGATCACCATGGAGAGGTGCGTGCGCCGGACAATAAAGGTGCGCCTTTCATGGACGGATTCATTGCCATGGGCACTATTAATCACGAATAAGAGAGAGGATCCATTATGATAATCCGCGATATCGCTGACTGTTCCCGGAACCGGGTCATCGACGGTTCGCTCCTTGCGGAACTCCTCCATCCCGACAAGGTGCCCGGTGCACAGAACCTCCGCTGCAGCATTGCGCATGCGATTGTCCCGGCCAACGAATCTACCCTCCCCCATGTGCTGAAGACTTCAACAGAGCTCTACTATATCCTTGAAGGGTGCGGGGAGATGCATGTCGGTTCCCGGTCCGCACCGGTGCATCCCGGGCAGATCGTCCTCATCCCGCATGGCAGCTCGCAGTATATCTGCAACACTGGGACAGGAGACCTGGTCTTCCTCTGCATCGTGATCCCGAAGTGGCAGGCCGCTGACGAAGAACTGGTGTAACTCAGGTTCTGCCCCTACGGTTGACAAGGGAATATGGTGAATGACATTTTTTTCGCGATAATGCTCCTTGCGCCGGAGATTAAAACCCCTGCAGAAAACCGCAGGTTACCGCAGTCATTATGGTAAAGAGGGAGATGAAAACGGGGATTTAATCCCAGTAATGTTTCACAAAGAGTTTTGACTTCTGGACCTTCCCGGTACAGAACCGGAGTGCCGGTGGTACGATCAGGAGGGTGACGATGATGTTGCCGATCAGCCAGGTAGAGAAGATCGATGCGACTGTCGATGTTGATCCGGGAAGGAGGGTAAGGGTAAATGCCCCCCACGCTGCACCGGCAAGGTTGTTGATCAGGACTGCAAAAAGGATGATGATCGTCCAGTCCCGCCGGTTCGCAAGCGTGAGGTCGACTTCGAACATCCGGATCGCGGCAAGAGGGATGAGCACCTGCAGGAGCCCGGCAATCGCCCAGATGGCCGCGACCTCCGGGTGTTCCATGAGGCTTGCCGTGCCCAGCACACCGGCGAGAAGCGTCCCGGCATAGGCTGCAATCGCCCCGTAAGCGCCGAACCAGAGCGTAAACAGGACCATGAACGCAACCGCAATATAGACAAGGGATGCACCGCTGGTACCGGCCGGGATGAACCTCACCGAGATCCACGCGAGCGCGGTGTTGACGAGAATAAGAACGAGAGTCAGGATAACAAAGGAATAGGTAGGTTCCTGTGCGTGTCTCATAAAAAATTCACCTTGGTTTTATTTTGTGCGTTACCCTACATAGAATTTTACCTCACGGGGTGCGGGGGATGACCGGCGTATGTCATTGTGAACCGGCACACGGCAGTATGTCTGTCGGGAATGCTGTTTTTGATAACCGGTGCACTCCGGGGGCCTGCATTCGTCCATCACCATTTTATGCCGGCACCGGTGTATCTATGCTGAGGATGATGGCCGGTACATGACACATTTCGATATCGAATCGGTTGCCGGCCTTTCCAGCCGGGAAGCGGCCGAAAAACTCCACACTGCAGGATACAACGAACTCCCCGGATCGAAACAACGCAGCATCTTCCGGATTATTTTTGAAGTCATCCATGAGCCCATGTTCATCCTGCTGGTTGCAAGCGGCCTCATCTATTTTATCCTCGGGGACTTCTCCGAGGGAATGATGCTGATGAGCTTTGTCGTCCTCGTGATCGGCATAACGGTCTATCAGGAGCAGAAGACCGAGCGGGCACTGGAGGCGCTGCGGAACCTTTCCAGCCCGCGGGCGCTTGTTATCCGGGACGGCGAACAGAAACGGATCGCCGGCCGCGAGGTCGTCTGCGGCGACATGCTCATCCTTGCAGAAGGCGACCGCGTGCCGGCTGACGGCGTTCTTTTGTTTTCGAATAACGTACAGGTGGACGAATCCCTCCTGACCGGGGAATCGGTCCCGGTCCGGAAAATACCTCTCGGCGTGGGAATGCCCGTGAGCCGGCCCGGCGGGGACGACCAGCCCGCGGTCTTCTCCGGGACGCTCGTTGTGCAGGGCCAGGGACTGGTCGAGGTCAGGGCTACCGGCCCCCGGACCGAGATGGGAAAGATCGGCGCAGTCCTCCAGACCGTCGAACGGGGTGATACCCGTCTGAAAACGGAGATTGCAGCGATTGTCCGGACCATTGCCCTTGCAGGCCTGTTCCTGTGCGGAACCATCGTTGTCGGATACGGTCTTTCCCGGCACAACTGGCTTGAAGGGTTCCTTGCCGGGATCACGCTTGCCATGGCGATCCTGCCGGAAGAGTTCCCCGTGGTCCTGACGGTGTTCCTTGCTCTTGGCGCGTGGAGAATCTCGCAAAAAAACGTTCTGACAAGGCAGGTATCGGCTATCGAGACCCTGGGTTCGGCGACCGTTCTCTGCGTGGACAAGACCGGTACGCTCACGGAGAACCGCATGTCCGTCCGGAGATACTTTGCCGGGGGTCAGATGTGCAGTCATGGAGAGGCAGGATCAAATTCTGTCCCGGAGGTCTGCCATGAAGTGGCTGAATATTCCATCCTCGCCAGTAAACAGGACCCCTTCGACCCGATGGAGCGGGCACTCTTCCGGCTCAAGGACGGTGATTTCGGGAAAACCGAACATATCCACCAGAACTGGGAACTCATCCAGGAATACCCGCTTGCCGCGGATCTCCTTGCCATGTCCAATGTCTGGCGGTCACCGGACGGGAACGACTATATCATCGCGGCAAAAGGGGCGCCGGAAGCTATTGCCGATCTCTGCCATTTCGATACGCAGGAGATGCAGGCACTCGACGGACAGATCAACATCATGGCCTCCGAAGGGCTCCGGGTACTGGGCGTGGCAAAAGCCTCGTTCACCCATCCGCGGCTGCCCGGGGAACAGCACGATTTCACCTTTACGTTCCTGGGTCTTATCGGATTTGCCGACCCGGTCCGGCCGCAGATCAAGGAAGCGGTGAGCGTTTGTTATTCTGCCGGGATACGGGTGGTCATGATCACCGGGGACTACCCGCTCACGGCGATGAATATCGCCCGGCAGATCGGTCTTGCCGGTGCTGATCGCTGTATCACCGGTGCCGAGCTTGAGGTGATGAGCAATGAAGATCTCCGGCAGCATATCAGCAGGTGTACCCTTTTTGCCCGTGTTGTTCCCGAACAGAAACTCCATATCATTGACGCCCTGAAAGCAAACGGCGAGGTCGTGGCAATGACCGGCGACGGGGTAAACGATGCCCCCGCACTCAAATCAGCGGATATCGGCATTGCTATGGGGGGGAGGGGTACGGATGTTGCCCGGGAGGCCTCCTCGCTGGTCCTGCTGGATGATAATTTTACCTCAATCGTCTCGGCGGTCCGGCTGGGCAGGAGGATTTTTGACAACCTGAAAAAGGCAATGGCGTATATCTTCTCCGTCCATGTGCCGATCGCCGGCATGTCCCTCATCCCCGTCCTCTTCTCCATGCCCCTTGTCCTGTTGCCGGTACACATCGTGTTTCTCGAACTGATCATCGATCCTGCCTGCTCGATCGTGTTCGAATCGGAAAAGGAAGAGGCGGACGTGATGAACCGCCCGCCCCGCAGGAAGGATGAGGGGTTGTTCGCAAGAAAGAACCTTGTCCTGAGCCTGCTCCAGGGCTTTGTTGTCCTTGCCTTCATCCTCATCGTGTATATCGGTGCGCCGGGCAGGGGATTTGGCGAAGCGCAGGTGCGGACCCTGACGTTTACCACCATCGTGATCGCAAACCTCTGCCTGATCCTTACCAACCGGTCCTGGTCCGGGACTATTTTTGATTCCCTCCGTACCCCGAACAGGGCACTGCGCTGGGTCTTTGCCGGAACCCTCTGCTGCCTCTTCCTCGTCCTCTCTGTCCCGGCGCTGAGGGACCTCTTCCGGTTTGCCCCGGTACCGCCCATCGATCTTGCAGCGTGCGCCGGGGCCGGGGTTGTAAGTGTCCTCTGGTTTGAGCTTTACAAGTACTGGAACAGAGAAAGGGGGCACAAAGCACCGGCCGGCCCGCGGGGGATCTGACCGGAACCAAAATCCTGATGAACATTCCGGCCGGCGGTATCAAATACCCGCTCGAATCAGGAATTGTGCAGGAAAGGATTCCGGTAGGGGACACCGGATTACTCCGGGGCCCTGCTATCCGGATTTTTCTCGTTAAAGGTGCAGAATTCCCCGCAGCGGTTGCATCTCCCCTCGGTACAGGGCTCGACATGGATGGTGATCGAAGCCCTTGGGTACTCGGTGTTCAGGTCGGATTCGAGATGGTCGGCCAGGTCGTGGGACTGGGCAACGGAAATATTCCCGGGTTCCACCAGATGGAACTCGATAAAGATCTCCGGCCCCGAACGCCGGGTCTTCAGGTCGTGGAACCCCGCATAAACGCTGGAGTGCTCGCAGATGATCTCCTTGATCCGCTTTTCATCCGTTTCCGGAATACTGTGATCGCAGAGATCCGTGAGCGACCGCTTCGTGAGATCATACGCAGCCTTCATAATCACGACCGCCACACAGAGCGCAACGAGCGGGTCGAAGATCGGGTTGCCGGTGAGCGTTATGAGGATCAGACCCGCAAAAACCCCGAGCGAGGTATAGATATCGGTCCGCAGGTGCCAGGCATCGCTCTCGAGCGCAATGGACTCTGACTCTTTTGCAACAATGAAGAGCCGGTGGGAGACGTACCAGTTTGCCAGCGCAGAGATCCCCATCACTGCGATACCAAAGAGGATCATTTCCGGCTGCAGCTCTCCCGTCGCATGTCCGAGCAGTTTGGAGGCTGCTTCATAGATGATCAGGATCGCGGCAACGAAGATGAGCAGGGCTTCAACAAGTCCCGAGATATCCTCGAACTTCCCGTGGCCGAACGAGTGGGCAGCATCGGGAGGCTCCGCGGATTTCCGCACGGAGAAGAAGGCAATCACCGCAGCGATCAGGTCCATCGAAGAGTGGATGGCTTCCGAGATGATACTGACCGAACCTATCGCAAACCCGACAACGAACTTCATCAGGACGAGGCCGGTGTTGGAAAGGACCGAGAGCCGTGCGGTCCGTTGTTTGAGATGGTCCAGCCTCGTCTTCTCCATGGGGGGGGTGTTCATGGGTTACTGGTTATATATCGGCACCGGTTCACATCAAGGTATGGAGAACCTGCCGGCGTACGTTGTTTTGTGAGAGGAGGCAGGTTTTCCTTTCGGATAATGACAACCGATCCTCAGGGATTACCGGGTTTTATACCAGGAAGTCCCTGCCACAATGCCTTACTCAACGGATGATGAAGGTCTATGATCCCTTCGGATTCCTCCCTCGTCCCGGCATTTCGGGCACCGATGCTTCGAAATTTTTCGCAGTTAACGCCAGATTGATGAGCTTTTGCCGCAAAGGGTCTTTGATCGATCATGACACGCAGTACGCTTCCCCTCGTTGCGCTCGCCCTGTTCATCATTGCCGCCATTATGGCCGCAGGTTGCACGGGATCAGTGGCAGCACCGGCAGACGGGAATATCAAAAAATTCAGTTCAGCGGACGAGATCCGCGAGTACATCAGGAACAACACCGCTCTCGCAGCTGAAGAAGACGGGTACGGATATGGCGAAAGCTGGGCCGTTGATGACGCGATAAGGACCATGGTTCCCACTGCCGCTCCCCAGACTGCCACCGCCGAATCTGCGGCCAAAGGGGCAGCCGTTCCGGCGGCAATCGGGGGATCCACAGACCACTCCACCACGAACGTGCAGGTTGCCGGCGTAGATGAACCGGATTTCGTCAAGAACGACGGTAAGTACATCTACGTGATCTCCGGCCAGACGCTCGCCATCGTGGACGCGTATCCGGCAGCATCTGCTTCGGTCATCTCAAGGACCAATATCGAAGATACCCCGCGGGATCTGTTTGTTGACGGCAACAGGCTCGTGCTCTTTGTCACGGGAACGGAGGATACGGATACCTCATCCTCCGGCGACAGTACCGCTGCCGTTGCAGGGGAAAAGGTCATGCCGTACTACTACCGCAACACCCTGCCCGTGACCCATGCGGTCTTTTATGATATCGGCGATCGGACGCACCCGAAGGTGCTCAAGGACTATACTATCGACGGGGACTACATCGATGCACGGCTGATTGGCCCGGACCTGTATCTCGTTACCCGGGAACAGGTGTATACCTATGACATGGACCGGATCACCGTCCCCGCCGTGCGGGAAGGGACTAAGACTGTAATAGCTCCTGAGGTCTACTACTTCGACAACCCGGAGCGCCAGTACGCCTTCACTACGATCTCCTCGTTCGACACCCCCGGCGCAAAGGAGAAGGAAGC
>CAZNLI010000055.1:0-8722 GCA_964574125.1 uncultured Methanoregula sp. | reverse complement strand
TTCGTGCACCCGATCCCGATAACTGCTACGTCTCTCATGATTGCATCACGATCTTACCCTTGTGTTTTGCGTACAGTGCATAGTCCAGGTAGATGGGGTTGGCCAGCAGCTGCTGCACCGACGGCGCCGCATCGCGACGGAAGTCTTTGCCGTTGATCGCGTCGGTCACCGTGATATCGAACGCGTCGCTTCCTGCGCCGGACCCGAACGAGCAGACGAAGATCCGGTCGCCTTGTTTTGCAATATCGAGCGTTGCCGCAAGACCGATGGGCGATGCGCCCGAGTACGTGTTCCCGAGCTTCGGGACGACAAGTCCGGGCTTGATCTGCTCCGGCTTGAAGCCGAGATCCTTTGCAACCTTCTGCGGGAACTTCGCGTTGGGCTGGTGGAAGATAGCGTAGGAGTAATCTTTGGGCGAGGTGCCGCACTGGTCAAAGAGCAGGGTGCTTGCGCCTTTCACGTGCTTGAAGTAGCCGGGGTCACCGGTGAACCGGCCGCCGTGGCGGGGAAAACTCTGCCCCTCCCGGCGCCAGAAGTCCGGCGTGTCGGTCGTAAACGAGCAGGTGTGATTGATGGTTGCAATCGGGTTATCGTTCCCGATAACAAAGGCCGCACCGCCGGCCGCTGCCGTATATTCGAGCGCGTCGCTTGGCGCACCCTGCGAGACATCGGAGCCGATGGCAAGGCCGTACGGGATCATCCCACTCTTCACAAGCCCCATGCAGGTCTGGATCGCGGCGGTGCCCGCCTTGCAGGCAAACTCGTAGTCTGCTGCCGTCATGCGTGGCGTTGCGCCGATCGCTTCCCCGACCGTGCAGGCCGTCGGCTTGACAGCATACGGGTGGGACTCGCTCCCGACATAGACTGCCCCGATCTTTTCAGGGTCGACATTCCGCCGCTTCAGGGCGTTCCGTGCCGCTTCGACAGCAATCGTTGCGGCGTCTTCATCGAGATCGGGGACTGACTTTTCAAAGACACCCAGTCCCCCCGTGATATCTGCGGCGTTTGCGCCCCAGACCTTGGTGATCTCCTCAACCCTGATACGGTATCGCGGTATATACGCACCGTAGGTAATGATGCCTACCATTCTTTTTCCCTCAGTGTACTGACAATTTTGTCAATCTCCATCTCCGTGCAGAGAACCGTGATGTGGTCCCGGTCCGCCATCTTTGCCACAAACGGGTGGACGCTCTCCGCGTTGATCCCCTGAAGGATCACACACCGCGGCTTGAACGGCGTGACACGGATTGCCACCATCGGCGACTTGCCGGTCGAGACGTTCGTGAAGATGAGCGCCCGTTCCGTGCTCCAGCCATAGATGCGGTTGAACTCGTCAGCAGAGAGCTGGAGGATCGCATTGAGGCTGTTGACAACGGTGTAGCCAAAGAGGGTCTGGTCCGTCGATCCACACAGCACGGTACATCCGATTGCCCCCGTGAACTCATCAAGGGGGACCGGGTTCGTATACTCGTGGATATCAAGGATCACGTCATCGGCGATTCCTGAAAAGAGCATGGAGGAAAATTTGTGAATGTGTCTGCCGTCGTTTTCCTCATCGATGGTGAGGATGGTGTCGACAATCTTGCCGACAACGGCGGTTCCGGGGCTCTTTCTCCTTCCGCTCTCGTAATCGCTGATCACGGACGGGGAAATGCCGAGGCGTTCCGAGAGGACACCTGGTGCGATCTCGAAGTTCTGGCGCCATTTTTTCAGCGCGAGCCCCGGTGAGTCCGAGAGCGTAATCTCGCCCGCCATCTTCTCGGCGAGCTGGTTGCGCAATCCGGATTTCATGCTCAGCTAAGTAGATCCTTCCCGTTAAATAATTAACGAATGCTGGTTCGACAACAAACGAACGACACCGTCGGACTGGGCCGATAGCAACCCATAAATAATAAGCAACTCAATTTTGATAAGCATGATAGCAGCGGAGGATCTCCAGTGTCTCAAGGCGCTTGCGGTGCGGGGCGGGTGCCGCGGGCCGATCTTTGTCTCCACCCAGAGCATCGGTGAGATGCTCGCGATCAGCCAGCAGACCGCTTCGCGCCGGTTAAAAAGCCTTGAAACGGCAGGCCTCATCACCCGGACACTCTCGGCCGACGGACAGCACGTCACTATCACAAAGTCCGGTGAAGACGCGCTGCGCAGGGAGTACCAGGAGTATTGCCGGATCTTTGCGGAGGGGGAAAACAACTATCTTCTCTCAGGGGCTGTCGTCAGCGGGCTTGGCGAGGGAAAATACTACATGAGCCTCCCGCCGTACAAGGAGCAGTTCTCAGCAGTGCTCGGTTTCGAACCCTACCCGGGCACGCTCAACATCAAGCTTGCCCCTTCGAGTGTTACGGTCCGAAAGAAGATCGACGCGCTCGACTGGAAACGGATCAAAGGGTTCTCCACGGACGGCCGGACTTTTGGCGACGCCCGATGCATCCCATGCCGGATCGGCACGATCAGGTGCGGCATCGTGGTTCCTGGAAGGACGCACTATCCCGATGACCTCATCGAAGTGATCGCACCGATCGCGCTGCGCCGGAAACTGGGTGTCGAGGACAACGACAGCATCAACGTCGAGGTGGGGATGTGATTACAAAAGCCCTCTCGGCGCTCAGTTCCGGGAAGTTCATCCTGCTCTACGACTTCGATGACCGCGAGGGCGAGACGGATTTTGCAATCAGATCCGATGCCGTCACGCCGAAACACATCCTCCGGATGCGGAAAGACGGTGGAGGACTGATCTGCACTGCTGTCCACCCGGTTGCTGCACAGCGCCTCGGGCTGCCGTTTGCAAGCGACGCCCTGCGGGCGATGGCGGTTGCCGAGCGCGAGGGCGACATCCCGTACGACCGGAAGAACCATTCCTCCTTCTCGCTATGGGTTAACCACCGGAACACGTATACCGGGATCACCGACCGGGACCGGGCCTTAACCGTGAACGCGATTGCCGACCAGGTGAAGGCTGCCCTCAACGGCGGGAATATCAGTTTCCACGAGATCTTCAGGACACCCGGTCACATGGCGCTCCTGCGGGCGGCGGACGGTCTTCTCGATGTGCGCCATGGCCAGACGGAGCTCTCGATTGCGATGGCCGATATGGCGGGGATCACCCCGGCGGTCACCATCTGCGAGATGCTGGATGACGAGAGCGGTTATGCCCTCTCAAAGACGGACGCGAAAGCGTATGGAAAGAAGTACGGGCTTGAATTTGTTGAGGGGAAAGATGTGCTTTTACAGTGGGAGCAGGAGAAGAGCAGGCGTTAAGAGGATTTCACTACCGATAAATAACATCCTTTCCAACGTTGGTACCGCGAAACATGAAAGTCCCCGCGGGTGAACTGAAGGATCGCATGGAACGGTTCCGGGCCCGGATGGACTCTGCCCGGCCCGGCTGGGAACTTGCGGCAATCGCCGGCAAGATCCCGCTCTACTATTTCACCGGCACCATACAGGATGGTCTCCTGCTTATCCCACAGGATAAGGAGCCGGTCTTCTGGATCCGGCAGAGCTTCGAGCGTGCGGAGGAGGAGTCGCTCTTTCCAAACCTCCGGAAGATGCGGAGCTATCGGGACTTGGCAGCAGGCATGGGGACACTTCCACGGACAGTATATCTCGAAACCGATCTCGTGTCGCTCTCGCAGCTCCAGAGGATGCAGAAACACCTGCCGTTTACCGATGTCAGACCAGTGGACGAGCAGGTGGCGGCAGTCCGGGCGGTGAAGAGCCGGTATGAACTGAATCTCATGGAAAATGCCGGAAGGATCCACCGCCATGTGCTCGAAGACTGTGTTCCGGGGATGCTCGAAGAAGGGATCGATGAGGTCTCGTTCGCATGCGATCTCTACTCCCGCATGGTAAAGGAAGGGCACCAGGGGATCATCCGGTTCGGGATGTTCAACGAGATGGTGCTGGGCCAGATCGGGTTTGGCGAAAGTACCATCCACCCGATGTGCGTCGATACGCCGGGCGGCGTCTCCGGCATGCACCCGTCAGTCCCGCAGATGGGCAGCCGGGACAGGAAACTTACCCGTGGCGATCTTGTCGTTGTCGATATCGGGTGCGGGTATAACGGATACCAGACCGATAAGACCCTGTCCTACATGTTCGGCGTGCCAATCCCGGACCATGCAATTGAAGAGCATTACCGCTGCGTGGCAATCCAGAATCAACTCGCATCCATGCTGAAACCGGGTGCGATCCCTGCGGAGATTTACCGGGCGGCCATGGATAGTCTCGAACCACAATTTCTCGAAAACTTCATGGGATACGGCAAACACCGGGTGAAGTTCCTCGGTCACGGGATTGGCCTCTGGATTGACGAATCCCCGGTGATTGCCGAAGGGTTCACCGAACCGCTGCAGGAAGGGATGGTCTTTGCGCTCGAACCCAAGAAAGGGATTAAGGATGTCGGGCTTGTCGGGATTGAAAACACGTTTGTCGTGACCCCACAGGGTGGCCGGAGTATTACCGGCACGAGTGAAGGACTGGTTGAGGTTTACAAATAAAACCTTTCCGTCTCAATTTTTGTTTTGCCCGGTTCCTGCTTTATCACACCATAGAAAACTTTCAGTCTCCGCTCTTTGTTGTAATATCAACACCTCCCGTTAACAACAAGGCCGGCCAAACGACCCGCCGAATATTCCGGGATGCTTCCCCGCGGTCACTTTTTGGCAAGTTTTCGTAAGGAGTCTTCCGGCAGCATCCTGGCAATGGTCATCTTGGTCGGGCAGCGCCCGAGCTTCAGGTTCAGCTTCTTGGCTTCGTCCTTGAGGGCTTTGGTATCGATTGCACTAACCAGTTCTTTGAGTTCTTTCGGATCCATAACCGATCGCGGGAATGATAGCAGTTCCGGAAAATAATAGTTACTGCCGTTCACCCGGTTATCATACGTTCCGGAAGCTAAGCACTGCTAGGACCAGTGCGGCACAGGCAATGCCGGCAGGGACTGGTGCTCTCGTTGTGGTGGATGGGGATACGGGCACGGAACTGCTCTTTGTGCATTGTAATTCAGTTTTATTGAGATCCGCCGTTGCATTGTCAAATTCCGGCCACGGGAGATCGTAATCCGAGTTGATCGCAAGGGACCTGTTGAATGCTTCCAGTGCACCGGAACAATTGCCAAGGGCTGCGGCCGTCTTTCCTTTCAGCTGCCAGAAGTGAGCGCTTTTCGGATCGAGGGTGAGAGCGGCATCAGCGGTTTTCGAAGCACCGGTGTTGTCTCCCAAACCAAGCAGTGCGATCGTTTTGACGCCATAGGTGGATGGGTAGCCTGCATTCATGGAAATGCCGGTTTCTGCGTCATCAAGCGCCTCCTGGTACCGCCCCAGTGCAAGATAGGCATACCCCCGGTTCGCGTACCGGGCCGGGCGGGGGTCCAGCGCGATGCCCCGAGTGACATTGTCAACAGCTGCGGCATACTGCCCGGTCTTTCGGAGTGCATAACCTCTCAGGCAGTACAACTCGCCATCACCGGGATAGCGTGCAATACCTTCCCCTGTGAGCGAAAGAAGGGCGCTCCAGTTCCTCTGGTTCATCAGGCTGATACCGGCATGCTCGTACTCCGCAGCCGTCAGCTGGTTGCCCGGGGCGGGTTTGAGAGATTGCTGCACACTGGCAGGATCCGCGGAGACCACGGGGAAAACTATCTGCAGGAAGATGAGAAGTGCTATCAGAAAAAGTCCGGAACGGATGAAGGGATGGCATATTCCAATTTCCCTGCGAAACGGTTTCCGGATCATATGTATTCAGCTGCGTGCGAATGAGGATAAATCATTGGATTTTTTTTATAAGCGTACGGTTCCATCTCCCTAATGATACCAGAACCTGAAAAAGGATCGTCAGATGAATCTTCTGCCGGATCAATGTTAGCAAACTTATGACGTATCAAATGGTAGTCTATTTTTATATTAAAATACAAAATATGGCATATAGGGAAGATTACCTGTCCTTATTGCAAGAGATCTCTTGATTCCGGCAGCTCGTTCTGCCCGTACTGTCGCCGACATCTTAGGAAAACGCCATGGACGAAGTATCTCATCATCGGTTGTATTATCATGGTTTTCATCGGGATTGCTGCAGTCCTATTCCTGCCCCATACCGGCCAACCAAGGGGAATTCCGGTCTCATCGCTGACCATTTCCCCAACAATGCCGGCGGCATCCATCACTCAACCGGCATCTGCAATGCCTTCACTGCCCCCTTGTACGATCTCGATCACCGGTTTAAAAGTTCTGCCTTCAGCGATCCGGCTCCAGGTGATGACCAGTACCTGTTACTCCGGTGACATTTCCGAACTCAGTGTCTCCATCAACGGAGAGAAGAAAGGTACGCTCGGCACGGATCCCGGCGCAACCGGGACATACCCCGGTTCATCATCAGCAAACATGGTGGTTGTCGTTGCAAAATTTTCCAATGGAGCAGAAAACGTGGTATACCAGAACTCCGCGCTTTGAATCCCCTACGTGAGGGAAGGATCGGGATACCAAAACCAACCCGAACGACGATTGTTATGCGGGGGGAAAAAGATTAAATTTTAACTTGTGCCAGCGCCTCGTACGCCATCTTCCGGAACACTGCCGAATCAAGCGTGGGGTACTGCTCCCTGGACTTTTCGATGTCCGGGCTCGTACTGCTTTTCAACGCCTCGAGCCGGTCGAGAGTGTGAGCGGCAGCATCCAGCACCCAGAGATCCCGTGTATCCTTGTCAACAACGGTTATGGATTCCACTCTCACGGAGACGAGGTAGGCGCCGTCCGGTTTCTGGTATAAATTGGGTTTACCGACAACTGCTACAAATGCCGGGGTCTCGATCCGGGCGAGCTGCTGCATCGCCTCAGGCTGGTAACTCCCTGCCATCACAGAGAATGTGCCGCTCGGATCGACAACACGCCCACGGTAGAAGACATTCTGGTCGCCCTGCCGCTGCTTCTCGGTCAGGGTGCCGACGATAAAGACCCGGTTGCAGCGTTCACCGGTCGGGAGGAGAACAAACGTGGGGCTTTTCTCATCATCCCCTTCCCGGAACTGGTACCTGCACTCCCGGAATTCGCCTGCAAAGACACGCCGGGCCGGCTCGCGCTCGAAATTCCCGCCATCCTTTCGCCCGCCGGGTTGCCCGGCTCCGCCATTAGTCATAGTGCACCTCCGGCGCGGTTCAGGAGCTTTGCATGCTCAGCAGAATCCATCTTCAGCCACTCGCAGGACCGGGCCATGAGCCGGTTGTCGAACTCCCGTCCTTTGCAGAGGACATACCTGCCGATGACTTTGTCCCTCATCTGGAGGAATACCTCGTCCATGCCGAGCGGATTATTCTCGGCAAGCTGCGTCGCTGCTTCAAGGTTGATCCCGGTCAGCGTCTCTACGGTTTCATGCTGGAGCAGCAGGTTGTAGGTCTTCTTCCCGTCATCCAGCCATCCCTTGATCCGGAGGTCGTAAATAAATTTTGGCTGGATCTCGTGGACCGGACAATAATTCTGCCGGGAGAGTGCCCGGTTGCAGCCCTCGACCGGGCAGCGCTTGATGAGCCCCGAGCCGGGTGCCATATGCACGATCACGCCGCGGACTTCCGCATCTCCTCCGCTGACGGCAATATCCCCCTCTTCCTGCATGTATTTTGCCGTGCTCAGGTTTAGCGAGAGCCGGCCGTTGAATTCATCGACAGATGCATACCAGATCGTATACACTGCCCCAACCGTGAGCTTCTCTTTTCCGGCTTCCTTCCAGATCACAAACTTGATTGTCCCGGATTCGTCGGCAATGATGCCGGACTGGAGCATCCGTTCGTGGGTGGGTTCCCATTCCTGCAGTACCTTGGCACGGATGCTGCCGATGCCGGGCATAAGATCGCCTATCCGCGCTATTGCCGGAGAGAGAGCACGGTCTTCAAGAATGGGTTTAATTGAGGTCCCGGAGTGGATCTTCAGGTTCGGGATACCCTTGAATTCGTCAACAACCGCCGACTCGATCCGGTACCAGCCATCTTCGTTCATCTTCGGGGCGTTGGCTTTCGCCCAGACAACGAACCGTATTGCACCGGTTGTATCGGCGAGGATCCCGCTCTGGGCGATGGCTGGCGACGGAGGCGAGAGGAGGGATACGACTTTCCCCTCAAGGGTCACCCAGTCTCCGGGAGCAACCTGCGCAATGGTGCGTTCCTCATTTGCCCCGGCACTACCGGCACTGCTGCCCGGCACCATGCCGGGAACATTGAGTTCCTTTGCCAGTTCATTCGTGACGCTGCGCTCCGCCTCACCGGGCTGGACACCGAACTCTTCGACAAGACGCTTCAGTTTTGTCTCGATCTTCTTTACATCGATCTTTGATGCGTCCTGCCCTTTCAGGGTCATCTTCCTGGAGATTCTTTCTGCTGTCTCGGAAAAATCCATGGTCATACATCTCCGGCTAAGATTCAGATTTCATCCTGTCTATATATTGCGAACCGTGCGCAGTGAAAGTGAAATTGTCGAAGAAAAGGATAGAACGGAAATGGTCATATGGTCAGTTTTAAGTCAGGACAGGAAGACTATCTGAGGTATGGCAGAGTTAACAGCAGACAGCACCATCTACGATCTCTTAAAGGCAAAACCTGACGCAACCGAGGCCCTCTTCAAGTTTGGCATGGGTTGTGTTGGGTGCGCGATTGCCCGCGGCGAGACGATCCGTCAGGCGGCAGAAGCCCATGGTATCCCGCTTCCGGAACTCCTGAATGCCCTTGGCATCAAGGAGAATTAAC
>CAZNLI010000054.1:0-8757 GCA_964574125.1 uncultured Methanoregula sp. | reverse complement strand
TCCGATGTGAAGGATGTTATCATGGCTTATTAAAACCGTTTTCATTTGAGGCCGGTACCGGATCACTTTCACCTGCCGCCCTGCACCTTAATACGATCCATCGCCAAAGTTTCAACAGATACCGGGCAGATGCCCGCCGGGTGCCGGAATGGATCCAGATTCCTGTGAAAACCTCCGCAGTTTCTTTGAGCGCGTAAAAAACGCCGGGCTGATCGAACGTATCTTTTCGTGGCGGACGATCCTGTCGCAGGGATACGATGCCTTTGCCGAGTACCAGCGGCTCATGGATCTTCTGAGGGAGCGGGAACAGGAGCTGGCTTCCCTCAACAACAAAACCCGGGAACTCACGCAGGAGATCGCATATCAGAAACAGGAAGCGGCCCGGCTCCAGCAGGAGCTGTCGTCCGAGCAGATCAGGTCCCAATCATTTGGTGAGAAAATCACTGAAAAGGAGCGGGAACGGTCAGCACTTGCGGCAACACTTTTTGAAACCCAGCAGAATTCGGAGAAGACTATCCTGCAGCTGAAAGAGGATCTTGTCAGCCTGAAATCAAGGAACGAGGACCTGCAAAAGAAGAACAGCGAACGGGAGAATGAGGCCGGCGGACTCCTTGAAGCTGACAAGAAAAACCGGGAACAGGTCCAGAATCTGAACGCCGACATCGCAGCACTGAATGCACGGTACGACCAGCTTGGTCTCCAGTACACGGAATCGCAGAAGATGCTCGCGCAGCTCCGGCAGAACGAGGAAGAGCGGGCCCGGCAGCATGACGAACGTGTAACGAAACTCATGGCGCTGAAGGATCAGCTCGAAGGCGACCGGCTCCGTCTTCAGGCAGATCGCGAAGCGGAGATCGGGCGCAGGTTCGAGGTAATGGAGCAGACATGGCGCAGGCATGAGGAAGCGGTGGAGCAGTCGCTCCGGTCAATCTGCCAGCGTCACACACTGGAGTACTGCGACAAGGAGAAGTTCCCCTTCTCCACCAAGAAACCGGATAATGCGGTCATCATCGCCGAACAGTACGTCATCTTCGATGCAAAGAGCCCCAAGAACCCGGAGGAACTCTCGAATTTCTGGAATTATCTCAAGGCGCAGGCCGAGGTGGCAAAGAAGTACGCGAAGGAGGAGAATGTCAAGAAAGATATATTTCTCGTCGTCCCTGCCAACACGGTCGATTATATCGACGATTTCCATCTCGACATGGCGGATTACCAGGTCTTCGTGGTCACGTCCGACTGCCTCGAACCGATCGTGCTTGCGCTGCGGAAGATCGAGGACTACGAGTTCGCGGAGAAACTGAGCCCGGAGGACCGGGAGAACATCTGCCACGTGATAGGCAAGTTTGCCCACGCAACGAAGCGCCGGATGCAGATCGACACGTACTTCTTCAACGAGTTCCTCGGCCTTTTGAAGAGCTGCGAATCCCTGCCGGAGGAGATCCTCGAAAAGGTCGTGGAGTTCGAGAAGGCCGAGAAGATGAACCCGCCCATGGAGAAGCGCCGGAAGCTCATCCCGATCAAAGATCTCGAACATGACGTCAAGGTCATCACCAAGGAAGCCGAGGCGCAGGAGATCGATGTCAAAGCGGTGACAAAGGACAGGATCGAGACGATCCCGCTCGACAAGTACCTGGAGTGATATCCGGTCTTTTTTCTACCGGCACATCAACCACATAGTATGCCAGCACAATCGTCCCTGGAATCCTTTGGCCGTGCCGTTCCCCTGTACGGGCTTCCCGGGGACCTGCTGGAAGACGCGGTCAGCCGGTTTGTTGCGGCGGCAAAGGACGATCCGTTCGGGAGCTGGCTCATCCTCCCGACGCAGCGGCTGGTTCTGTCGATTACTGCTGATCTTGCAGCGAAGGATATTCCGTTCCTCGCATCCCGGATCTGCACGCCGGGCGGGTTCTGCAAAGCCCGGTTCGAAGAGCACCGGAAGACCGGGCGGTTCCTGCCAAACGGGGAAGCAAAACTGCTGCTTGCGCAGGTGATCCATGACCTTGCCGTCGATGTCCCGCTCTTTGCCCCCCGCAACCGCCCGTCTCCCGCGACCATCGATGATCTCATGACGTTTAAGAACGTCACGCTTTCACGGAAGGTTAATTTTCCAGCGTGTCTTGGCGATCTTGAAAGTGAGAAGAGCCGGCAGCTGGACCGGATCCTCCGGGAGTATTACGACCGGCTTGTGGATCTGGATCTTATTGACAACGATACGATCCTTTCGTGGACGATCGATCACCTCCATTCTCTTGGAGTATCCCCGATCAGTTCTGTCGTCATTTACGGGTTCCATGAACCGCTCCCGCTTGAGCAGGACCTGTTCAATGCGCTTGAAGAAAAAGCGCAAAATATCCACCTCTTTGTCCCCGATGGTCTGGACCGGAACATCTTCTCGCGCCGGGGCGAATCGTGGCTGGAGCCTACGTTCGATCCCCGGTCCCCGCGATCGCAGATCACGGGCCTCTTTTCGGAATCCGGATCGCTTGCCTGCGACGGGTTTTTCCATGTGCAGACATTTCCCACCCGGTATGCGGAACTCTCAGCGGTTGCGGCCGAGATCGCCCGGCTGCATGGTTCGGGAATCCCGCTTTCAGTTGTCGCCGTGGTGCTCCCGGATGTCCGAAGCGATCTCGGCCTTGTCGGGGAGATCTTTACCGATTTTGGGATCCCGTGGAATGCGGCGGTCGGTCCCCGGCTGTCACGTTCGCCGGTCGTCCGGTTCCTTACCGGTATCGCGGGTCTTGCGGCCGGCGGGTACGAACGCGAGGCAATGATCCGGGCGATAGAAAGCCCGTTCTTCCGGCGCGAACCGGTACCGGGCGGGTCAACAAGGCTCGATCCTGCCGAAGTCGATCGTGTCTCACGGTATGCGAAGATCGACGGCCCCCGGCCGGACTGGGACCGGCAGCTTACGTGGCTCTGTACCGAACTGCAGGATTCTGCAAATGCAAAGAATTTTCCCGGTATTACGGTCAGCACTGTCGAACGGGTCCGGGAAGGGATCGGGGCGTTCCAGAAGGACCTGGATCGCCTTGCCCATAAAAAATCCCTCCGGGATCATGTCCGGGATTTCCGGGCGTTTCTTGCGACGTGGGAGATCCCGAACCTGCGGATGGCGCCGGACACCGATACGGAGAAACGGGAACTTTTGGCATACACTGCATTCCTATCCCGGCTCGATGCGCTTGCCCGGGCGTCCTGGAAAAAGGACGACGATCCGGTCGGATTTTCAGAGTTCTCCCGGCTCCTCTCTGCTGCGGGCGAAGAACCGGATGACAGCGGCCGGTACGACGATGACGGCGTTGCCCTGCTCGGTCTTCGCGAATGCCCGCACCTGAAGCTCCCCATCGTCTTCATTGCCGGGCTTTCTGAAGGGACGTTTCCCCGGCTCACCACCCGGCTCCCGTTCACGAACTCGCTGGAGAACGCCCGGATGGGCACCCGCACCCTTTCCGAAATTCTCCGGGAGGAGCAGTACTATTTCATCGCGGCACTGCTCTCCGCTGAAAAGACCGTGTACTTAAGCGCTCCGCTCGCCGATGGCGAAAAGATACTGCTTACCTCAGCGTTCTTCGAGCGGGTGCGGAGCCGGGCCGGGGAGTGCCCGTGGCCTGCATCGGGTGATACGAATTCTTCGCGGCGGACCGCGGCGGTCTTCGCAGGCCGGACGATCCTTAACGACGGGATCTGCAACGCCCTTTCGTTTATACCGTCCACGACCGGGATTACCGATATCGCCCGCCGGATCGACATGGAAGCGTCATGGCGGTATGGTTCGTGCGATTCCGCGTATGACGGCATCCTGACGGAAGATCCCGCGATCTGTGCGGCGCTCGCGGACCGGTACGGTCCGGACCATGTCTGGTCCGCGACAGGACTTGAGACGTACGCTGCCTGCCCGTTCTCCTACTTCCAGCAGCGGGTGATCGGGCTTGATCCCCTGCCTGAAGTCGAACCGGACCTCTCGCCCGGCAACCGCGGGACGGTCATCCACGCCATCCTGAGTGAATTTTACCGGCAGTGGAGGGGAGCCGGGCACACGACAGTCCCGCCCGGCTCGCTTGCCGAGGCAACGGAGATGATCCTCCGGATAGCCCGCGACGAGCTTAAGAAGTACCCGTTCGAGAGCCCGGTCTGGGACGCGACCCGGATCCTGATGCTCGGGGACCGGCACACCGGCCCGGGATACTTCGGGCGGTTCCTTCTCTCTGAAACAACGGAGGCAGCGTCCCCTCTCGTTCCCTCCCGGTTCGAGTTCTCGTTCGGCATGGGAGCGGAGGCATCGGACGATCCCGCATCGGTGCCGGACCCGGTCGAGCTTGCATCGCCGGATGGGACGCGGAAACTGCGGATCCGCGGGCGGATCGACCGGGTCGATATCGCGCCGGACGGGACGTTTCTTATCTATGATTACAAGTCCGGAACAAAACACCCCACCGCAAAGGAGATCACCGGGGGAACAGCCCTCCAGCTCCCGCTCTACCTGCTCGCGTTCCAGCAGGTTACGAGCTCGCGCGGGATCGGCGGGGGGTACTACACGATCCGGCGCGAGGTTGACCGGAGCATCGTGCTTGCCGATCCTTCGGTGCAGGATATGATGGTCAGGCGGGTCCGGCCGTCCGCGGATTTTACCGGGACGATCCGGCACGCGCTCGACTGTGCCTTTACCTGTATTGCCGGGATCCGTTCCGGACGGTTCCCGCTTCCCGCCGGCGAGAAATGCCCGAACCCCTACTGCGCTTTTTCCCGGATCTGCCGGTTCGACCCATACCGGGTGCTGGAGATCCCGGAGGAGCCCTGAGATGCCATCGACACCAAAGCAGGACGAGGCGATTACGCTCCACGACAAGAGCATGGTCGTGACCGCCGGCGCCGGGACCGGAAAAACCTACGTGCTCGTCCAGAAATACCTCGATCTCCTGGCAACAAAAGGGGTCGCCGTCCCGCAGATCCTCGCGCTGACGTTTACCGATAAAGCAGCGGCGGAGATGAAGGACCGTATCCGCAGGGAGATTACGAGCCGGTCCGGCCCGCAGTGGGAGAAGGCTTCAGAGGACTTCCTTGTCGCGCCGGTCCAGACCTTCCACTCGTTCTGTGCGCAGGTGCTGCGCGAGTTCCCGATCGAGGCGGGGCTGGAGCCCGGCTTTGTCGTGCTGGACGAGCAACAGGCTGCCCGGATCCACAGCGCGGCATTCGAAGATCTGATCCATACAAGGCAGGACGGGGAGGTAAACGAGGCGCTCGTCCATGTGCTGTCCATTACCGACCAGTACACCCTGCGCACGATGCTCTCCGCGATGTACGCAAAGCGGGACCGGTACGGGCTCTTCTTCGACGCGCTCCGGAACGACGAAGGTGGCGTCATGTCTGCGTGGAAGCACGAGGTCGATACATTCCGCGACGGGGAGATCGCGGCGTTGCAGCAGGACATCTCGTTCGTGTTTGCGGTCCGGACGCTGCTCGGGCTCGCTTCCGCATACGAAGGGGTGGACGACAAGGCGGTTTCGTTCCTAGAGGGAATCCGGCCGCTGCTTGCCGTGCTTGAGAAGCCTGCAGAGACTGCGGCGTTCTGTTCCGCCGGGCTTGAACTCTCGGTAAAAAAAGCCGGGAACGTGGGAAGTAAAGCGGCATGGAAGGGATCGGATCTTGCCGCGTTCAAAAAATACTGGAAGACGCTTGCCGATATCCTTTCACGGAGGAGATCCCTCTTCCGGATGACGGTTGCCGGTTCCGACCCGGTGATTACGGGGTCGGTACAGTTCTTTGCCGCGCTCGCAATTGTTTTCACCCGGTACCAGGACCTTGTCGGGAACGGGAAGGCCGCGCTCTCCGGGCTCGACTTTACCGATCTCATCCTCCACGCCCGCCGGCTCTTCCTCGAACAGAACGAGCTTGTTGCCCGGCACTTCATGAACCGGTTCCGGTATATCCTGATCGACGAATTCCAGGACACGGACATCACGCAGTTCGGGATTATCCTCGCCATCATCGGGAAGCCATCGCCCGCAACCGACTGCCTCTTCATTGTAGGCGACCCCAAGCAGTCGATCTATCTCTTCCGGGACGCTGACGTGACCCGGTTCAGAGAAGCGCAGGAGATTGTCACCTCCGCGTGCAAAGGAAGGGAGGTCAGCCTTGATATGAGCTTCCGGAGCACCCGGGACGTGATCGGGTTTTCCAACATCCTCTTCTCCCGGCTGCTCGCCTCCGCGGAGAAGCCGTGGGAGTTCCGGTACGAGCCGGTCGCGGTGAACCGGAAGGACCACGCGGGATCCGTGGAACTCCTGCTTCCTCCCGCGGGCGATGACGCTTCGGCAACGAAACGCAACGAGGCGGACCTTGCAGCACGGAAGATCCAGAGCATCGTGATCGGGGGGTTACCGGTATACGAAGAACTGCCTGACCATACGTTTGTTCCGCGCCCGGCCCGGTACGGGGATGTCGCGATCCTCTTAGAGCAGCGCACGAACCTCCCGTACTATATCGCGGCACTTTCTGAATACGGGATCCCGTTCTATGTCCACGGCGGGACCGGGTTCTACCACCGGCAGGAGGTCTGCGATCTCTTAAACATCCTCTCGTTCCTCGAACATTCGCACGACGATATCAGCCTTGCCGGCGTCCTCCGGTCGCCGTATTTTGGCGTCACGGACGCGGAACTCTACCAGATCGCGCAGGAACGCGGGAAGACGCTCTGGGATAAATTGTCGGCATATGCGGGAAATGGCGGGACGCCTGCCCGGGCGTTCGGGCTGCTCTCTTCCTGGCAGCAGTGCGCCGGCCGGGTCACGCTCGTTGCGCTGCTCCGGAAAATCCTGGCCGAGTCCGGGGTGTACACGGTCTATGCCGCGCTTCCTGCCGGCGAGCAGATCCTCGCGAACATCGAGAAACTGGTTGGCATGGCACGGAACCGGGAGGAGGCCGGGCCGTACGGGCTTCCGGACTTCACCGCCGATATCCGGATGGCGATGGAGGAAGACGAGCGGGAGGGCGAGGCGCCGCTCGATGCGCTCGCAGCAGACGCCGTCAATATCATGACCGTGCACGCGGCAAAGGGCCTCGAGTTCCCGGTCGTTGTCGTGCCGGACATGGGGGCGGGCTTCCCCGCCCGGTATCCCCCGGTCATGATCGGCGACAACCCGCTCGTTGCCGGAATCAAAGTCCCGGATCCGGCGGCGGACTTTGAGATGGCCGAGAGCGCCGTCCTCCTCATGCTCAGAGAGCAGCAGAAGCAGAAGGAGCGGGCGGAGAGAAAACGGCTCCTCTACGTCGCCCTCACCCGCGCCCGGGACCATCTCATCATGAGTGGGACGGCGCCGGACGATCCCGGCCTCCCGTTCGATCTTGCGAAGTCCCGGATCGAATGGATCTTCACGGCGCTTGGAATCACGCCGGATGCGGTTGCTGCCGGCGGGCTGGATCTTGCACTGCCGGACGGGACCGGATCGGTCCGGTTGGCGATCGTTTCGGACCCGGCGGCGATCCCGGCCATTGCCGGGCGTGTTGAGCCGTCGCTGATCGTTGTGCCGGAGGAATGTGCGGGAAAGACCGGGACCAGGAAGGAGCCGGAGTACAATCCCGGAACGGCCCGGGTGAAGCCGGTATCGGTCTCGGAGCTGGAGAAGGAATCCGGGAAATCGTTCGTAAAATCCCCGGCACGGGAACCGGTCGTGCCGAAGTTCCTGCCCGGCGTTCACGGGACGATCCGAGGGACGATCATCCACGAAGTCCTCCGGGGCCGGGATGCCGCGACCGTCCTGAAAGAGTATGGTGAATTCTCTGACGAGCATCTCCGGCAGTGCGGGGAGATCGTCTCGAAATTCTTTGCTTCCGACCTGATGAAGCGGGTGAAGAGGTCGTACTGCGAGGTGCCGTTTGTTATCACGTGGGAAGGAAAGCACGTAAACGGGAAGATTGACCGGCTCGTTGAGCTTGATGACGGTTCGTGGGTTGTCATCGATTACAAAAGCGAGGTTTTCGGGCCGGAGGAGTATGCAGCAGTTGCGGAGGAGTACCGGGTCTCGATGACGGTATATTGTGAAGCGGCGAGGCAACTGGTGGCCGGGAAAAACGTGGCCGGGTTTCTGTATTTTGTGGAGACCGGGGAATTTTTCCCGATGAATTTCTGAAACGATTAGGGGTTCTTTCTAAACTTGTCGATTTGGACGGGATTAAAATTCCGGATTTTCCCTTATGAACGGATGCCGGCTGGCATCTCAGTACATTTATTGGATTAGTCCCAAAAATATCCGGAACTTGGCGATATCTTAATAATCCTAATCGTGATTAGTACTAATCATGATTAGGGAGTTCATCGACCGCGAAGAGGAGCGCTCGCTGCTCGAACGCGAGTGGCAGAGCGACGGGGGGCGGCTTATCATCCTCTACGGCCGCAGGAGGATCGGGAAGACCCGGCTCATCGATGAATTCATCCGGGACAAGCCCGGCATCCTCTATATCGCAGAGGACGCATCCCCGCATATCCAGATTGCCCAGCTCAAAAGCCGGTGCGCAGAATATTTCGGCGATTCCCTTCTTGCAGAGCTGGAGATAAAATCCTGGGACCAGCTCTTTACCTATCTCGCACAAAAATCGCCCAAAAAAAGGATGTACCTTGTCATCGATGAATTCACGTACCTGATCAAAAACGATCCGTCCATTCTTTCTGCGCTCCAGAAAACCTGGGACCGGAGTTTCCGCACTTCCGACTGGTGCATTCTCCTCTCCGGCTCGATACTCTCGCTCATGAGCGATCTC
>CAZNLI010000053.1:0-8855 GCA_964574125.1 uncultured Methanoregula sp. | reverse complement strand
GTGCCGCCCGGTTTGAGGAGCAGGGAGATCTCACGGAACAGCTTCGCCGGGTCCGGCACTTCGTGGACAACGAAGATGGTAAATGCGACATCGAAAGTCCCGTTCAGATCGGGAGGGAGATCAATGGAATCAGGTCTGCACTGGTGCGTCCTGATCCGCGGCATCAGTCCTTCGGGCTCCAGCTTCTTTTGCAGGATAGCGAGCATTTCCTTCTGCAGGTCGATGGAATAGACCAGCCCGGTTTCCCCGGTCCGCTTCGCAAACTCGCGGGTAAAGAACCCCGGTCCGCAGCCGAAGTCGAGCACGCGGTCGCCAAGTTTCACGTACCGCTCTGCGAGCCGGTCAGGACGGTACAGGATCCTGCGCAGGCGGGTGTCGAGATGGCCGGCCTTCTCCGCAGAGAAGACCGCATGGTGGTGGTGTTTCTTAGACGTATCATCAGGACTCATACAGGATCGTGGGTGAAAGAATGGGATAACTGTTCTGACAATGGAAGAGGTAAAAAAGGGGACGAGGCCACTTCAGCCCGGTTCACGCCGGTAACAATTCGTCAAGGAACTCCAGCAGGTTGTTCCTGACGACCACAAAAGAGGGTCCGCCCCCGAACTCGACCCCGATCTTTGCGGCATCGATAACCTCCTCCCGTGTCGCCCCAGCTTCTACGGCATTCCTGGTGTGGACGGCAAGACAGGGAATACAGCAGCGCGAGATCGAAAGGGCGATGGCAATCAGTTCCTTGTATTTTGTGTCAAGTGCACTTGGTGCATAATATGCGGTCATCAGATCATTGAATCCCCCGGACAGGAGCGGGGCCTCCTTTTCAAGCCGTTTCTGGTTCTTTGCACGTTTCTCAACAATCTGTTTCACACGGTTCCTTGCCTGATTTTCCTGCATGGATCAGGATTAACCGCCATGTGGAAAATACTTGTACAATCAAGCCATAACCTTGCCTTATCCCAGAGGATAACGTACCGCTTCACCGCCGTGTTCATGGAATCAGATCCGGTTTTTGGGAGATCCCCGGGAGTGATCCGCTATACCGGAACGAATCCTTCGATTGCGATAAGTTCGCCGACCCCTGCGTCTTTCCGAAGTGTGCGGGCGTGTCGGTATTCCGGTGAATCGTACCACTCCTGAGCCCGTTCGACCGACGGGAACTCGATGATGATGACCCTCCGTCTCTCCTCCCGTCCTTCCAGCGTAACCGGGCCCTCGGACCTGGCGATGACTCTTCCGTCATACCTGACAATTGCCGATGGTACAACGGCAAGGTATTTCTGGTATTGCTGTCGGTCCGTGATATTCACCCGCGCAATAACATATGCCGGCATCATTTCCTCCCGCAGACTGCAAACATAAGGCCGGCGAACATGAACTGCCGCTTAGCATCGGCATCCTTCAGCTGGGCAAGCCACGAAGTGACCTCTTCACAGGTAAGAACCTCTCTCTCCTGCGCATCAGCGAGGAACTGCTCCATGTTCATCATCTTTGCTGTAACGGAGAAGTCATGCAGGACAAGGACATCCGGGTGGAGGGAAATATCCTCGAGGTCCCGCTCTCTGAAATACCGGTAGAGCTTGCGTCCTGTGGCACTGTCGGGGAACTGGTCCGCGCAGAACCGGAAGAAGGTACGGGCGGTATTGCGGCTGCCGGGGTCAATGACGAAAGTATCCCAATCGGGTTCCATGGAGAGGAGCCGGCCGCCAGGACGGAGCACCCTCACGATCTCGTCAAGGACCTGCCCGGGGTTGTCGAGAATCTGGAGCGTGCGCTCGATCCGGACCGCATCGAAGCTTGCATCAGGGAAGGGGAGTTTTCGCACATCACCGGTGCGGAATGAGACGGGAAGTCCGGTACGTTTTGGCTTTGCTTGGGCAATTGCGATCATCCGCTCGCTCATGTCAATGCCGGTGACCTGTCCTTTTTTACCGACAATGGCCGCCATGCGGAGGGCATCGTAACCGGGCCCGCACCCGGCATCGAGGACGACATCGCCCTCCTTCAGACCCAGATATCCGTAGCTCCTCTCTTTGAGTTGCCGGGTCTCGGGCAGGGAGTCCATGTATTCGAGATAATGGATGAGATGATCGGCAGTTTTTGCATTATCGATGTCCCGGAATTCGGAAGAGACGGTCCGTTCTGCCATACCGGTTATATAGGTTCCGGGATATTTTATGGATCCCTATATCCCGGTAGTCAGCATCAGGACGATGGGCAGGGTCACGAGGCTGATGAGATAGGTACAGATCACAATGGGTGCAGCAAGCTTTCCGTCACACCCGTACCGGTTGGCAATCACCGCAGCGATAGCGCCCGAGGGCATCGCAGATATAATGACGGCCACCTGCTGTTGCATCACCGGCAGGCCGGCCGCGTACCCCCCGCCAAAGACGAGCGCCGGAAGGAGGAGCATGTGGATGCCCACAACAAGGGTGAGGAAGGGGATGAGAGTCCGGAGCCGGACCGGGCGCAGCAGAAGACCGATTGCAATCCAGACCAGCAGGTCAAGGGAATGCCTTATGACAAGGAAAAAATCGAGGAACACCTCAGAAAAGACAGCCGCCCCGGGCAGCTGGAGCGTAGAGAAGAGCAGGGATGCGATAAGTCCCAGCCAGAAGGCGAGGAATATGGGGGAGAAGAGGTAACTTTTCAGGAAGATCGGTACGGAGATATGCTCCCCCTTCTCCTTGAGACCGAAATATGCGGCGATCAGGATGCCGAGGGTAAAGAAGGGGAGGGCAAACCCGAATGTTCCGATAACCTGACCGAGTGCCACCTCCTGGCTCTGGGAACCGAAGACCGCACCGAGCACCGGCCCACCGACCGTATAGGTGCTCCCGAACGCGGAAAGGATCACAATGCTCCCCGTTGTTGCCGGTGACGTGCCGAAGATCCTGCATATCCCCCAAGCGAGGAGGAGGATGGCAAGGACAGCACCGATCACGATAAGGACCGGCAGGATCCACTCGGCCCGGAGACTGGTGGTGGCGAGAAGGCCGAAGACGATGGCGGGCAGAGCGAATTCGGTCACGAGCCGGTCAAAGACCTGCTGGTGGCTGTCATTGAAGATCCCCCGCCGTTTCAGGAGCCGGACGATCAGGATGATGACGAGGAACATCACGATGAATTCGCTCATGGAGATGACAATCGGGTTCATGGCAGTCTCACAGCAGCAGGTAGGTCACGAGAGGGATGGTTACCAGGCTCACAATATAGGTAGCGATAACAAGCGCAGAGGCAAGCGCCCCGTCACACCCGTACCGCCCGGCTACTACGGCAGCGATAGCCCCCGAGGGCATCGCCGCCTCAATGACAAGGATCTCGGCCGAGAGGCTGGAGAGACCTAAGGCCGATGCTCCGCCCAGGACAAGAACGGGCTGGAGGAAGAGTTTCAGGCCGACGATGAGGAAGAAGAGCGGGAGGATAGGGCGGAGCTGCACGGGCTTGAGCATGAGCCCGAGAGAGATGGCAACAAGGATCTCCAGCCCGTTGGCAAAGTACCCGAAGAAGGTTGTGGGGAGCTCGCTGTTCAGGGATGCGGATATTATCGGGACCTGCGAGACGATAAGTCCAAGGAGGAATGAGATGAAGATCGGGGAGACAAAGAATGTTTTTATCACCGGCAAGACCTCAGAGGTCTTCATGGTCTCCCGGCTTCCGAACCACGCGGTGATCGGGACGCCGAGCGTAAAGAACGGGATACAGGCTCCGAACTCCCCGATGATGAGCCCGAGCGCCATCGCCTCGCTGTTGCTGCCGAACGTCTGCCGGATCAGAGGGTAGGCAAAGGTCGACGTGCTCCCGATGCCGGCGAGCATGACCAGCGATCCGGTCATGCCCCACGAGAGCTTCATTGCCCGGCAGGCAAAGTAGGCGATCAGGCAGCAGGCAACGATGGCAAAGAACATCACAGCTGCCGCGAGGATCTGGTCTGCATGGATTTGGCTCACCGCAAGCGTGGAAAAGATCGTCACCGGAAGGGCCAGTTCGGTGACGAGGCGGTTGAAGACCGGCTGGTGGGAATCGTTAAAGATCCCCTGCCGCTTCAGCAGCTGGATGAAGATAACGAGGAGGAAGAAGATGGTCACTGACTTCAACAGCGGGTACAGATGGTCCATGAGCTCTCCCGGCGGATTATTCTCCTTGAGTATTTCAGTCTGTCTCTGTAATAAGGAGTGCGATTTGCATAACGCACGCCCTGAAAAAAAGCATGAGGATAAAAAGATTAGTGACCCGCTGCCTGTTTTCCGTCTTTCCCCTCTTCCCCCCCCTCCTGCAATTTTTTCATTGAGGGGAAGAGGATGACTTCCTTGATGGAATCGTTATTGGTCAAGAGCATCACGAGCCTGTCGATACCGATCCCGACACCGCCCGTGGGGGGCATACCGTACCCTATGGCGTTGATGAAATCGTAATCGATCATCTGTGCCTCGATGTCCCCGAGCCGGCGCTTCTCGTCCTGCGCCTCGAACCGCTCCTTCTGGTCGACCGGGTCGTTCAGCTCCGAGAACCCGTTGCCCACCTCCATGCCGGCAATGAAGAGCTCGAACCGCTCGGTAAAGCCCTCTTTTACGCGATGGCGCTTTGCGAGCGGGGAGTTCTCGACCGGGTAATCGTGGATGAAAGTCGGCTGCACCAGTTTTGGTTCGACAAGGCCTTCGAAGAAAGCGATGAGGAACTCCCGCTGGCTCTGCGGCTTGTCCGGCTCTTCGAGCTGATGCTGGCGGGCGAGCGTGCGGAGTTCGTCCACGCTGTGGGCGAAGATGTCGATACCTGCATACTCTTTTACCGCATCCGACATGGAGAGCTTCTTCCACGGGGCTTTGAAGTTCAGCGTGACATCTCCATACGGGATCTCGAATTTTCCGTGGACCTCCGATACAATGGATGAGACGATGTCCTCGGTCAGGGCCATCATGTGCGTAAAGTCGCGGTACGCCCAGTAGATCTCCACCATCGAAAATTCCGGGTTATGGTCGGTATCCACCGCCTCGTTCCTGAAATTGCGGGCGATCTCGAAGACCTTTTCATAGCCCCCCACCACGAGGCGCTTAAGGTAGAGTTCGGGGGCAATACGGAGGAAGAGTTTCTGATCGAGGAAGTTATGGTACGAGGTGAACGGCCGGGCATTGGCCCCGCCGTAGATCGGCTGGAGGATGGGGGTTTCGAACTCAAGGAACCCGTGGTCGTCGAGATACCTGCGGATGAGGGAGACGATCCGGCTCCGGTTCCGGAAAGTCTGCCGGCTCTCCTCGTTCACGATCAGGTCCACGTACCGCTGGCGGTAGCGCTTCTCGATGTCAGTGAGCCCGTGGAACTTCTCGGGCAGCGAACAGACCGCCTTGCAGAGAAGGGTGAAGGTGTCCACCCAGATGGTGATCTCCCCGAGTTTTGTCCGGAAGACGTGGCCGGTCACCCCGATGATATCCCCCCGCTCGATGAACTGGTTGAAGAGATCGAACTGGTCCTCGCCGATATCGTTCTTCCGGATATAGAGCTGGATCTTTCCGGTCTCGTCTCCAAGGTCGGCAAAGAGCGTCTTGCCGTGGTTGCGGACAATGTAGATCCTGCCGGCCGTGGTCACGGACGTTTCGCTCTTGTCGTGGGCGATACCCGCGTACCTCGTCTTGATCTCACCGACGGTGTACTGCCGGTCGAACGACGTGGGGAAGATAATGTGGCCTTTATCCTGGAGTGCACGGATCTTGTCGAGCCGTGTCTGGTCGAATGTGGTATTCTCGGTGGGACTGCTCATCGTAAAAACACCCGGGGAATGGGATGATATGTATCGTAATAATGCGATTTGAGATGTAATAATACCTTCAGCGACGGTATAGGAAAAAAACGGGGCCTTTGGTTCGATCAGGGAGTGTTGCGTTTCCTGATCACGGCGGAAGCGTACTTTGCAAGCCCGTACACGCCGTCCGTTGACGGGTGGACCTCAATGAAATCCTCGAAATCGTGGACAGAGAAATGCTTCTTCATCAGGAACGCCATGTAGCCGGCAATGAGCCCGCCGCCCGGCCCCGCGGCACAGAACCCGCCGAGATCCCCGGTCTCCGGGTCGAAGATTACCTTGGCAAGACCGGTCTTTGCGGTCGGGACGGACCAGAACGATCCCGGGCCGGCAGGCCCCGGGATGGCAAGCGACCCCATTCCCTCGCTCTTGTTGATACAATAAGCGAGTTCGTGGGTAAGGCTGATGGAGCGGGGAATATTCTGATAATCCATGGTCCGGGGGATCCCGAGGATATTGTCGGCGGCAACTATCCCCTGGTGCCGGGCAACCGGTGTGAGGTAGGGCGGGCCGGCCACGTCGCCGCAGGCATAAACGTCCGGAACACTTGTCCGCATGTGGTTATCCACAATTACTTCACCAAGCGGCCCCTTCTTCAGTCCGTTCAGCACTCCGGAGTTCGGTACAAGCCCGGCGGCGAGGAAGACAGCGTCCGCCTCCAGCGGCCCGCGCGGAATGAGGACCGACCCGACCTGATCTTTGCCATCGATCGAGATCACCGGGGTATTCTCCCGGATCGTTACCCCGGCCAGTTCCTTGATTGCGAGGGCCCTGATATGCTTGTCAGTGTCCTTTAAAAACGTGCTCCGGGAGAGAATGGTTACGTCGCAGCCGAACGCGGAGAAGATATAGGCGAACTCCGCCGCTACCACGCTGCCCCCGATAATGGCCATCTTCCTTGGGAGTTTTTTCATCCCGGGCAGGGTGCGGGACGTGAAGACACCGGGCAGATTGACACCCGGGACTTCCGGTATATGGGGTCGGGAACCGGTTGCCGCGATGACCGCTTCTGCCTTCAGGGGCTCGTCACCGGCAAACACAGTTTTCCCCTCAAGCCTGCCGGTCCTGCCGTAGATGACATCCACCCCGGCAGAGCGGGTCTCCTCGTCAAGGATCGCTGTGATTTTCTGCTGGATCTCCCCCATTTTTGTAAGGATGACCGGAAAATCCGGGGCAGGAACCGTATCGATAATACCGAGGTCGTGGAGTTCCCGGGCTGAACGGATGTGCCGTGCAACGTCGTTCAGGGCGCAGACCGGCATGCACCCTGAATGGAGGCACTGGCCCCCGATCCCCCCGTGTTCGATGAGGGTCACCTCCTTTCCTGCAGAGGCAAGGCGGATAGATGCAAGCCTTCCTGCGGGGCCGCCACCGATAACTACGATCATGGCCTGGCCTGTGACGGCTGCGGGAGCCGTGCCGGATCATTCATGAGGACGCCATCATGCGTGTGAGAAAAAGCTGCGGGATGATACCCTCCGGTACCGAAGGATTGAGCGGGACGGGGGGATCAGAAGACTTCGACACCCTCATCCATCGGCTCCGAAAGCAGCTCCCCCGTGAACGCGTTCACTTCCACGATCTTCTTGCCGCGTATCTGCCAGACCGGGATGTACACCTGTTTTGTATCCACGGTGATATTCTTCCTGTCGGGCTTTAGGACCTTCTCTTCGTAGAAGATCGCATCGCCTTTCTCCTGCTTGATGCGAACCTTCTGGGTCAGGCGCTCGATCAGCTCGTTGACCATCCGCTCGGAAGCTTCCTCTTTCCTGATATGCGGGTTGCAGACTTCCGCACCCCCGGGGATATCCGAATCCTCAACCAGTTTGCCGTCGAGATCGATCTTGATCCCGTTGATGCCGTTCAACGCGCTCCAGCCGTCGGCATCGAACGGGATGCGGCGGTCCTTGTATACCTGCTCGCCCGTGCTCGTGTAATGGAACAGGTAGTAGGGTATGAAACGGAGCTTGGCGGTACCCTGAACGCCGGCGGTCCGGATCGCTGCCTGCTCTGTCAGTTTTATCGGGAAATGGGGGATGGAGATGCCGGCGGGTTCCTGTGGGGGTTGGGACGGTCCGGCAGAGGAAGAGGCCTGCGATCTTTTGCTTTTCGAAGGAGTGAGATCGAGCGCGAGTTCACGGTTCAGGATATCCGCGAGAACCGCTTCACCGGTATACCGGACAAATTCATCGACCCCCCACTGGATGCAATTCTCCGTTGAGATGTCCTTATCGATCGAGAAAAGCAGTTTCTTGCAGTTCATCTCATGGTCATCGATCATGAGGCTGTAATTCGTCTTGTCGAACTGGCTGATCAGGTTCTTGTCGTTGGAACAGAGCACCAGAAGACAGACCCCTTCACGGACTGCAGAAAGGTCGAGGGGATCATCTACCTCCTCCACATCGAACCGTGCCGCTTCAAGAATGAGACGCATTGCATTCTTGGCTTTTTCCCGCATTTCAGGTTCCATTATACATAAATTGCCTTACGCTTATAGAACAATTTTTCTATTGCGATGTCAGAAGTTTAGAATAATGACCCTCCCGCTCAAGTTCGTGAACAATAATATCGAAGATTATGCCATGCAGGTCACCTTCGATCCGGTTGCGGGAGAAGGTAATATCGTCTATAACCTCTCCCTGATAAAAAACGAAGATCTCGATTTTGCGATAAGCATTCTCAAGGCTGCCCATAAAACCGGTGTCAGTGTCAGCGGTCTTGTAAAATTTTTTTCTTCCGGAGAGGAGATAGCTGAGTATCGTATCCCGAAGGGATGCACCGGGATCTGCACGATGTGCAGTATCACCTTTGACGGTCTCCTTGTCCGTCGCGGGATCCCTCTCAACCCTATCGGCGGGGGTGTCGTCCAGATTGAGAACCGTACGCCGATCCGCTTCACCCACATCATCCTCTATGAGTATACGACCATCGACCCGTTGCAGGTGCTCATCTCCCAGAAGACCACATCTGTGACCGATGTGATGCGCAAGGGCAGCGGGAACATGCTTGCCAATATCCGCGAGTTCCACATGGAAGCCGAACCGCTGGTCGGTATCGT
>CAZNLI010000052.1:0-8873 GCA_964574125.1 uncultured Methanoregula sp. | reverse complement strand
GGCGAGAAGAGCGAGGTATCGATCTTGTAGAAGTCGTAACCGGCTTCCTTGAAGATATCGTTGAACGGCTTGCCGTATCCCTTGGACTTGTTGCTCGGGATCTTTTCGAGGTAATCCTTGATCTCGGGGGCCTTCATGGTCAGCATGATCCGCCCGTGGTAGATGGTCGCATCGTTGGTGACCCCCATCGCGAGCTTGGGTCCGCGGACCGGGGGGAGCGGCGCCGTGCCAATCGCGGCGGAGATCTTCCGGGTGTCAAACCCGAGCTCGTTGAGCTTGTAGATCGCGGTCTCGACACACCGGCCGGCAACCTGGATGGACCCGACAATCGAGGACGTGGGGGCAACGACCGCACAGGTATTTGCCACATCCACGTGGCATTCGGAAGCGATCTTCTCCATGACCTCGCCATTGGGCAGGTGGTCCGACTCAAGGCAGATCACCGCGCAGTCGTAATCATCCTCGTATTCGATGACCTCGTAGGTATGCTTCGGTTTTAAGGAGAGCGCCCGTGCCGGACCGCTTCCCATCGCGAAGTAATTCCCGACCTTGACCGTCCACCCGGCTTTCTGGGCGCCGAGGCAGGCAATCGACGGGAAATCGGTATTGATGTCGATGAACGGGACAGGCAGTCCCTTGATCTCTCCCATCCGGAAGTTGACTTCCCCGAGCCCGCCCATGCAGATCTCGGTAAATGCCCGCCCTGCCGCATAACCGCCGCGGGTGCTCACACCACAGTCAACAATGCGGGCGCCGTTGTCCAGTTCATGGTAGGCCGCATTGAATTCCTCGGAAATCTCTGCGAGGTTATCAAAAATTTCCAGTGCCAGTTCGTTGACGCTGAGCATAATCTAGAACCCCCTTGTACCATAAGACGAGGATTGCCGAATAAATAATTCTTGTCAATCGCTTGCAGCGATCAGGAGAGATATTCAAGGATCCTGTTCTGGTCGTAGCGGAGACTGATCAACCGTGTCCTGCCCCGGCCCTGCCGGTAATGGAGGTTGACGAGGCGCAGGGCATCGAATTTTTTTACCACCTCGTAGAACCGGGTGTAACCGATGGCAACCGACTGCGAAACGGTTTTGAATACCTCGCCGGCATTCATCTCCTGCCCGCTGTCGCCCGCCTTTGCGAGTGCAGAAAGCACCTTCTTCTCCTCGTCCTTCAGCGTTCTGACGGTGAAGGCGAGGTGGAGGTATTTTGAGACCTCGTACGCACGACAGATGTCATCCCGGTCGATGGAGCGCCGGGCCGCCTGCTCCGCGTGGAGGGTTGCCCGCTTGATAAGGTCGATACCGACGCGGAGGTCGCCGCTCTTCTGCGTCTGGTCGATGACAAGCGCGAGCATCTCCTCGGACAGGACGGCAGGATAGAGCCCCTGCTGGATTCTTGCCCCCATGATCTCCCTGATTTCGGTGTCGGTGTAGGGGGGGAAGTAAATCTCGGTAGGCCGGAAGACGGAGAGGACGCGGGGATCCACCGCCTTGTTAAAATCGACATCGAGATCGCTGATGATGACGATGACCCCGATCCGGACCTTCTCGTAGGACTCATGTGCGCGCAGCAGGGTGTAGAGGACCTTGTTGATCTCGTTCTCGTACAGGAGATAGTTGGCATCGTCGAGCGCAACGAGCAGGACAATCTCCTCTTTCTGGAGGATCCGGGCAATTGCATCGAAGAGCTGCTTGAACGAGGTGCCGGATGCGGGCGGGAGGTGGCCGGTCAGCTTTTTGTAGATCTGGGCAAAGACGGCAAACTTCGTATTGTCGATCTGGCAGTTGATGAGGACGGGGACCAGTTTCTTGGTCGTCTCGGTAATCTCGGAGAAGAGCTTGCGCACGCTTGTCGTTTTGCCGGTGCCCGGGAGCCCTTTGCAGATGGAGTTGAGCGGGGTTGCGCCCTTCAGCCCCGGCCGGATCTGGAACGCGAGCTCGCGCATCTGGGTCTCGCGGAACTGGAACTGCTCGGGAACAAAATCGAACTCGAAGACCTCCGGGTCGCGAAAGAGCGTCTCGTCCCACATCAGGAGGTTTTTTGCCATGGTTCACATCCGCTTGACAGTACCGGGGTCGTAACTCGACTTCATGCCCCCGGTCCTTATATCCTGATCAGTTTCTTGACGCCGCACCATATCAAGATCACGATACGGTTTTTATGGAAGGCGTCAGGGTTTTCTCCCCGAAAGGCACGCAGTTCCGGTGCGAATCCCGACGGATCATGGCATATGCACGGCTCTTCGTTTAAATTTTATTGGCCTGAAACCATACCTGTAGGTATTATCTGGTGAGACAGTGTCCAAGAAAGCATCCATCCTTCTCGTCGAAGATGATAACGTGCTGGCAAAGATCGCAGAGACCCGGCTCCGGAATCTTGACTATGACCTCTGCGGCAGGGCAACGACTGCTGCAGAAGCGATGACGTATGTCGTCAACAATAAACCGGACCTTGTTCTTATGGACATCACAATAAAAGGAAAAGTCGACGGGATCGATACCGCGAATATGGTAAAGAACGCGTTCAATATTCCGGTTGTCTACCTGACTTCACACTCCGATAAGGAGTACCTTGCGCGGGCAAAGGCCACGAATCCTGACGGGTTTGTCACCAAACCCTATAATGATGATGACCTGCGTATTGCGATTGAACTCGCCCTGAACAATGAATGACGGATACAATCGAACCTGGCTTGTTCCATAATTTTATACCGGTACAGGGATAACAGTTATCCGGGTTTCCTGGCAGATGATGAAAGTTACCCCCACTGATCCATGATGAAGCAGGGTACTGATGCCAGCATCCCTGTACGGGAGAGGATCAAAAAAGATCCTGAAAAATCCTGCCAGGTGTCTCTTTTTACGCAAACAGGAATGAGAGGAAGTCCTTTGCATCCATTGTGCCGAACCTGCCCTGACGGGCATCGCGTTCGGTGAACCGGGTCGTTGCATCCACGCCTTTTCCCCGGATGACGAACGGGACCGGATCGCGGGTATGGGTCTTGGCCCGGATTGGTGTCGGGTGATCGGGGAGCACCGCGATAACGCCGTTAAAATTATCAAGGATCGTCCCGACGACCCCGTCCACCCGCTCGATCGCCCGGATCTTCTCTTCAATGCTGCCCATGTGCCCAGCCTCATCGGGAGCCTCGATATGCACGTATACGAAATCGAGCCGTTCTATTGCGTCGAGCGCATACCGTGCTTTCGCGCCATAATCGGTATCAAGATACCCGGTTGCGCCCGGAACGGTGATGATCTCCATGCCGGCGCACCGGCCGATGCCGTTGAGCAGGTCAACCGCTGAAATGATCCCTGCGTTCTTATGGTATTTTGAGGAGAACGACGGGAACGCCGGCCGCTTTCCCCCGCTCCACGGCCAGATCTGCGTCACCAACGGTTTTCCGGCAGATTTTCTGGCGGTATTGACCGGATGGCCGGCAAAGACTTCCCGGCTTTTTGCCATGCACCGTTCAAGGATTCCTGCATCCCCCCCGCGGGGGAGGTACGGGGCAACCGGCTGCCCTACGATATCGTGGGGAGGGGTGGAGGTGCATCCTTCCCCGTCATGAACGACAAGGAGGTTGCGGTAGCTGACCCCCGGCCGGACAAGGACATCATCGGGCAGTTCCGCGGCAAGGGATGTAAGGAGCGCCGCTCCCTCGGAACTGGTAACATGCCCGGCAGAGAAATCGCGCATCACGCCGTCAGCCACAGTGACAAGGTTGCAGCGATAGGCGATATCGTTCTTTGTAAGATCGATGCCCATGCTCATCGCTTCGAGAGGGCCACGGCCGGTATAGTATTTCACCGGGTCGAACCCCAGCACGGACATGTTGGCGACATCGCTGCCCGGTTCGAAGCCGCCGGGGATAGTCCGGAGCATGCCGGTGGCGCCCTCGCGGGTTAACCGGTCGAAGTTCGGGGTGCGGGCAGCTTCGAGCGGGGTCTTTCCCCCGAGATCGGCGATCGGCTCGTCTGCCATGCCGTCGCCGAGAACAAGAATGTATTTCATAATGAGATCCCCCGGTTCAGAGCATTGCCCGGACGGCAAGTCTCACGCTCTCTTCGGAACCATGGGATGGCCGCCAGCCCATCTTCTTCAGTTTTTCAACCGAGAGCTGCATCTTCGGGACATCGCCCACCCAGCCGCGTTCTCCGCCGGTACACCGGTGCTTTACATCTTTTAAGCCCATCCCGGTTTCAACGATCCGGGCGATCGCAGCAACGTCAATCCAGTCCTCCGACCCGATGTTGAAGATATTGACCGGTGCCTGTGCATGCGCATCTGCAAAGAGCATCGCTTCGACACAGTCGGTAACAAGGAGGTACGACTTAGTCTGCTTCCCGTTGCCGAGGATCTCCAGTTCGCGGGGGTTCTCCTTCAGTTTCCGGACAAAATCGGTGATCACCCCGTGGCCGCTGCGTGCCCCGATGATGTTGGCGAACCGGAAGATACAGGACCGGATTCCAAACGAATGGGAGTATGCGGAGATCAGCGCCTCGCAGGCAAGCTTGCTTGCGCCATAGACCGAGACCGGCTCAAGAGGGGTGTATCCTTCGGGAGTGGGGATCACGGTCGCCTCGCCATAGACCGTAGATGTCGAGGTGAATATGATGGCGGGAACCTTGTACTCCCGCATCGCTTCGAGGACCTTGAAGGTTGCATGGATATTGTTCCTGATCTGGCTTTCCGGTGAGAGAGCACTCTGCCGGACATCGGGATCCGCGGCAAGGTGAAAGACCCGGTCTGCCCTGGAAAGAGCATCCTTCCAACCGCCACCAAGAAGGTCCGCCTGGATAAAATTCACGCTACCGGAATCGATATGGCGCCGGATATGGGAAATGTCCCCGGAGGCAAGCGAGTCGATCACGACAACGCGCCTGCCCCCGGCCACAAGAGCATCGACAAGGTGGGAGCCGATGAACCCGGCCCCACCGGTTACGACATCAAACATCATAACCTATTATGTGATTAACCCTATAGGATTACTGCTATGTTCATCGGGATCGACCATGGCACGACCGCAATGCGCTTTGCATCGGCCAAAGGTCAGTTCAAGATGTCGCGGGAATCTGCAACGTCTTTTACCGTCTCCGACCTCTCGCGTCTCTGCCCGATCGATGAGATTGAGGGTATCGCGCTGACATACTCCATGGGCGATAATTTCTCGAAGATCACCCCGATTGACAGGCTGAAGAACCGGGGGCTCATCAGCCGGGAAGGCGCCGGAAAGCATATCGGGGGCGGGACCCGGGTCTTTGACGAGATCCAACAAAGCGGGATCCCCGCGGTTGTCATTCCGGGGCTCCATGACAAGTCCCCGACCGATCCCCGGTTCAAGGTCTACTCCCACCAGTCCAGCCCGGAGAAGATCGGGATCGCATACGAGGCCTGCCATGATCTCGGGGATGATGTCATTGTCTCCGATGTCAGCTCGAATACTGTGACGCTCCTTGTCAGTGCCGGGCACATCGTGGGAGCATTCGATGCCTGCATCTTCGCTCCGGGAACCCGGCATGGTGCGCTGGATGTCGATGCGATCCGGCGGATCGATGCCGGTGAGATCACCGCAAACGAGGCCTTCCAGGCTGCGGGAGTGAACGTTAAACTTCCCGAGGGCGAACGGATCCGCGCGATCGCCATGTTCTCCGCAATGGAGTGTGCTTCCCTGCTCCTCCTCAACAGGGAGGCTAAGATCGCGCTCGCCGGTTCCCTTGCACCGGTGGTCGCCCCGGAAGTCCGGGAACTCCTCCGGCGGGAAGTGGCGATCTACGACGAATGGTGCGCTGCACGGGGACTTGCCCGTATCGCGCAGGACGTCTTTTCGGGAGCATCGCAGATCCTCGGCATCGATGTGGATCTGTAGATTTATAATGATTCATCATGTAAAATTACTGGGGATTTTTCTTGAAAGAACTGCGTATCCACGGCAGGGGCGGGCAGGGGTCAGTCACTGCTGCTGAACTGATAGCCATTGCCGCATTTGAAGGCGGCGTCTTTGCACAGGCTTTCCCGGCATTCGGTGTCGAACGCCGGGGAGCACCGGTGCAGGCATTTGTTCGTTTCGATAACAAAAAGATCCGGAAACGGAGCCAGGTGTACGAGCCGGATTATATCATTGTGCAGGATAGCACGCTGATCAAGGACGTCAACGTGTTCCAGGGGGTAAGAAAGGGCGGTATCGTCATCATCAATACTGAAAAGGCCCCGGACTTTAAAGTCCCCGATGGTGTGAGGCTTATCACAATCGATGCGACTTCAATTGCTCTCAAGGTTCTGGGAGTACCGATCACCAATACAACGCTCATGGGTGCATTTGCAGCTGCTTCGGGCGAGATAAAATTCACGGCGCTCGAAAATGCGCTGAAGCGCCGGTTCCCCGGGGAGATGGGGATAAAGAACATTGCTGCGGCAAAACAGGCATTCGATACTGTCAGGGGGGCGGCATAATGGCGCTTGCTGTCGGGTGCCGGGCAAGACCCGGGCGATCGCGTGACAACAAGACCGGATCGTGGCGCGTCTTTAAGCCGGTCTTTGACCACGAGAAGTGTAGCAAGTGCGGGATGTGCAGAACGCTCTGCCCGGAAGGCTGCATCAGCGAGGATGCCGAGGGATTCTTCAATCCCGATTACGCGTACTGCAAGGGATGCGGGATCTGTTCCGAGGAATGTCCGGGAGAAGCGATCGCGATGAACCAGGAGGAGAAATAAATGATGGAAATTATGGAAGGGTCGCACGCGATTGCCGAAGCGGTCGGAAAGTGCCGGCCCCAGGTGGTCTCGGCATACCCGATCACCCCGCAGACTCATATCGTGGAAGCTCTCGCTGAGATGGTTGCGGACTGCAAGCTGGATGCCGATTATATCACGGTGGAGAACGAGTTCTCCGCGCTCTCGGCCTGTGTCGGTGCGAGCGCGGCTGGTTCCCGGGTTTATTCCGCGACGACTTCGCAGGGGCTTGCGCTCATGTTCGAGGTCTGCTTCAACGCAGCCGGCATGCGCCTCCCGATCGTGATGTCGATTGCCAACCGGGCGCTCGGCGCTCCCCTCTCCATCTGGAACGACCAGCAGGACTCGATCTCCCTGCGCGATTCCGGCTGGCTCCAGTTCTATGCCGAGGACAACCAGGAGGCAACCGACCTTCACTACCTTGCGTACAGGGTTGCTGAAGACCATTCCGTCCTCCTCCCGGTCTTTGTCTGTTTCGACGGGTTCATCCTCTCCCATACCTACGAGCCGATCGATATGCTCTCTCAGGAGGATGTCGACCGGTATCTCCCGAAGTTCACTCCCTATGAGCGGCTCGACGCTGCCGACCCGGTCAGCTTCGGCATGTATGCAACCCCCGAATATTACCACGAGTTCCGGTACGAGACCGACCGCGCGGTAAAACAGGCAAAGAACGTATACAGGAAGGCTGCCCTGGAATTTGCAAAGATGTTCGGCCGTGATTACTCCGGACTCATCGAGGAGTACCGGATGGAGGACGCCGAAACCGCAATCGTTGCCATGGGCTCGATCTGCGGGACGGTCAAGGATGCAATCGATGAGATGCGCGAGGCAGGGAAAAAAGTCGGGCTCGTGCGGATCCGGGTCTTCCGGCCGTTCCCCTCGGAAGAACTGGCAAAAGCCCTCGCAAGGCCAAAGAGGATCGCTGTGCTTGACAAGGATGTCTCGCTCGGTGCGAAAGGGGCCGTCGCCATTGAAGTGAGGGATGCGCTGTACGGAAAGACCATCCCCGTCCTGAACTACATCCTCGGGCTTGGCGGGAGGGACGTGCGCAAGCGGGACATCGCTGCAATCGTCGATCTTGCGGAGAAGGGTGAAGGGGACATGTTCTACGGGCTCCGGAAGGAGGTGCTGTGATGGCAGACAAGAATCTCGAGCTCTTCGACGCAGGTCACCGTGCCTGCGGCGGGTGCGGGGCGGCGCTTGCGGCACGGCTTGTCATGAAAGGTGCCGGGACAAACACGATCGTTGTCTCATCCACCGGGTGCATGGAGGTCTTCTCCACACCGTACCCGGAGACCGCATGGAAGGTGCCGTGGATCCACTCGCTCTTCGAGAACGCTTCCGCAGTCGCATCGGGTATCGAGGCGTCGCTGAAGAAACAGGGCAGGTCCGAGAAGATCGTGATCATGGCCGGTGACGGTGCGACATTCGATATCGGGATGGTCTGTATCAGCGGCGCGTTCGAGCGGGGCCATGACTTCACGTACATCTGCTACGACAACGAGGCGTACATGAACACGGGCATCCAGCGCTCGGGTGCAACCCCGTACGACGCGAGCACCACGACAAGTCCCGCAGGGAAATGCTCGTTTGGGAACAAGCGGCCCAAAAAAGACATGCCCCAGATCCTTGCGGCGCACGGCGCGCCCTATGTTGCAACAGCGTCGGTTGCCTACCCGGCAGATCTCATGCAAAAGGTTGAGAAGGCCGTCAACACGAAGGGACCCTGCTACCTGCAGGTGCATGCACCCTGCTGCACCGGCTGGGGATTCGAGGGCGACCAGACGATCGCGATTGCAAAGCTCGCGATCGAGACCGGCCTCTGGGTCAACTTCGAAATGATCGACGGAAAAGTCACCAAGGTCAAAAAGGTCGTCCGAAAACCGGTCGAAGAGTACCTCAAGACCCAGAAACGCTTCCGGCATCTCTTCAAGCCAAAGCGACAGGACGCCGAGATCGCCGCGATCCAGGCAATCGCCGACCGGAACGCGGAGAAGTACGGGATCGACATCAAGCTGAAGAAAGAATAAGAATCCCCTCCTTTTTCTGCGCCGGACATTTCAGCAATCTTCTTATTCCGGCGGGAGGACTTAGTAGGTTACCGGGCTCGTGGTCTAGTGGTTTTGACGTCGCCCTTACACG
>CAZNLI010000051.1:0-9051 GCA_964574125.1 uncultured Methanoregula sp. | reverse complement strand
TACCTGATACCTCTCGGGGCGCACGGCGGGCAGGTCGGTTGATGTGAACCTCATGTTCCTCCCGAAACGAGGCATTTTTATGGAAATACTTGATTTTACTTGAACAGGAGAAATCCAAGTTGGAACGGCTTCCCGCAGATATCGCAACGGGGGTTGCCACAGTGGCGGGGGCTTCATAAGTCGAAGACATCCGGCGGGATGTCTTCTCCAGCCCGACACACCCGGCAGGGTGTATCGGTCTCCCCCGAGAACGTCAGGAAAAAAATGATTTCTACAGGGCCAAAAAAATTACTTTTTTCTCGGACAGTATTGTCCAGTCTCCACTGTCCGACCTGATCCGACTCGCAAAAAACCCTATGAATCTGCATCCTGAAAAAGAGGATTCCGGGATCTCATCCCCATCACGACCGCTTCAGCGAATCGATCGCAACGGAGAACGGGGCCGCATCGTTGGTATAGATCATTTCCATCTCATCATCGCTCAAAATTTCCCCGGACACATACCCGCTCTCCTCGGCAAGGGTGAACCGTGTACCGTCACGACTGATCGCGCCTGCCACGTTCTCGTCCGGGACAACGGTTGTGCTGTTGACGGTGATCGTGAGCCGGCCGGTAAAGAGCCTGCCGCGCTGCTCCGTGATCGTAAAGATTATCGTGCTGTTCTCGTGCTCGTTGAACCCGGTTCCATAATCGTAGCTCTTCATGGTGCCGGTCCAGGTGCCGGTAAGGTCGGGGATAACCGGTGCAGTCGCGGTACTGTAATTCACGGTCGCGGTTCCTGCAGAGGTATTTGTCGCTTTCGATACGGGGACCATGCAGCCGGCGGCGAGCACGGTAAGAATTCCAAGGACGAATACCAGGGAAATACCAACGGACTTCATACGCATCCGGTAGGATGAAAAACCAGATAAAAGACAGTGATTCGGTTGTGGATCGTGACAGCGGGATCCGGGAGAGGGAAAAGAAACGGGAACGGGGAAGACGGGTTGGAACGGGGATTTGAAAAATCAGTGCCGGGAGATCCAGCGGAACATCTCTTCCGCCCACGCAAGCTCTTCTTCTGTGACCGGTTCGCTGCTCCAGGAAAGCGTCTCCGGGTGATCCTCGATGAAGCGTTCGCGCTCGTCGGTTGTCATAGCCGGATCTCCATTGCGTACATGCGGATATTCCGCTTCTGCCCGTCCGGCGTCGGGATGCCGGTGAACTCCGCCCTCCCGACGCATTTCAGGATGAGCCCCCCATCCAGGATGACCGTGTCGTGCTCCCGGTCATAGTGACCCTGGGCATGGTTAGGAAGTCGGATCGCCATGATGTGGAGGAACGCATCGCGCCGGGTGTCCAGTGGGTCGCAGGCGTTCCAGAAGTGGAGGGTCGTATCGGTTGGCTCCTCCTTGGTGATGACGTTCTCCCGCTCGAGACGCCGGGCGGTCTGCTCCGTCATCCCCCGGTACACGATGCGGAAGTCTGGGGCTGGTTCGGTCATGTGGGATCCCCGGCAGGATCGCGGAAGGTTCCGTTCACGCTTGCAGTTTCCTGTTGTCTTGTTCTACCATTAAAATTCCTGACATCCTGCAGGTTAAAAGAACTTACAGGTTGGCAGAGCCGGGGAACTGCCGCAGGCGCACTGTGGCTTGCGTGCATGCCGGGGAGTGAAAAAGACCGGGAAAAATTGGGAAAAAGATCGGGGAAAAATGGGACCGGGTATTACGCGACATTCACCGTCATCGCAAATGCCGTCTCATTACCGGTCGCCGGCTCCCACGAGCGCAGGTAGGTCGCGTTGATCGCCTGTACTCCGGGCATGACCGTCGCGATCTCCCAGATGCGGGTGCCGCCGGAGCCAACCATGGTCCCGGTCTTGTCGGAGGGGACGTAGGTGTCGTTCATCACCTTCAGGCCCGGTGTGACGGTAAGGTTCCACCGGAATCCCGTTGTCGGGTTCTCCGCAAGCTTCAGGGTTATGACATCGCCCGCGTTCATATCGACCGTTGCGCCGTTCTGGGCATCGGTTACAACGATGTTACCAGCCTGGATTGCTGTTCCCATGGGTGTGACACCTCCGGATGCCGGAACCACGCTGCACGTCCCGTCCACGCACCCGCAGCGGCCGGCGCCGCAGTCAAGCGGTCCGCTGCAGATCATCGTGCACATGGTGTCCTTGCAGGACGGGGCTTCCGTTGCAGCCGTGCAGCTGTCCGGGTGGCAGCAGGTAGCCGGCACGCAGTCCGCATCGGTCAGGCAGGTCTGGTTGCCGGAAGGCGTTGTCGCGCCGGCGACAGGAGCCGGTGACGTTGTGGCGGCCGGGTTCTGGTAACCGGTACCGGTGCAGCCGGCAAACGCAACCGCGACGATACAGATGATGCCAAGGATGGCAGGGATGGTGGATTTCATAGCGTTTCAGTCCTTCTACGGATTGTGGATCATTGATAATACAAACTATTTATGGGTATATTTGACTTCGAAAAATTTCGAAATTATGGCTTTGTTGGCTTTGTAGAAATGCTAATGATCCGATCTATTTCATACCCGGAGTTGTGAAAATGTGAGTTAACTGATCAAGAAAAATAAATAAACTTACGATAGACCCCGCCCAGTGCGCCGCCTCGTCGGGGCGCACGGCGGGCAGGTCGGTTGATGGGAACCTTTGGTTCTTCCGGTAACTGATGGTATTTTCATGGGAAATCATCGTGTTGCGCACTCAGCGGAATTTGGGAGGGTGATCCCCATTCCCGAAGAATTGCCTGAAGATTTTCCGTGCCTCCAGGGGGGCGCACCCCCAGAGGTGGCGGCATCTGTCCTGTTCTTGCGCCGGGAGCAAAATCCACTATAATGTATTCTCTCAAGCAGGATTTTTCAAAAGGCCAGGGATCTCCCGACGGCAGAAATTGTATTTCCCCACTTCCGAACCTTTGCGCGCCGGAACCCTGCTGCCCGGTTCCTCCAATTTCCCTCTCACGCCGGAATGCCCCGTTCGTTATGATCTCCAAAACGCAAAGGCTTTAAGATTTTTTTTCAGAAGTTTAACCCGATGGGACAGAATGGCAATGACCGGGGAAAGATCATAAAATCCCTCGGCGTTGTCTTCGGCGACATCGGGACAAGCCCGATCTACACGGTCGGCGCAATTCTGCTCTTCATCCTCCCGACCGTGGAAAATATCCTCGGGCTCCTCTCGCTCATCATCTGGTCGCTCATCGTCGTGATCACCGTCCAGTATGCCTGGCTCGCGATGGACCTCGGCAGCAAGGGGGAGGGCGGGACGATCGTGCTCAAGGGCCTCCTTGCCTCCCGGCTCAAAAACCCGCACGCGATCACGTTCGTCTCGGTCCTCACCATCACCGGGGTTGCGCTCTTCATCGGGGACGGCGTGATCACGCCAGCGATCAGCATCCTGTCGGCGGTCGAGGGCATCCGGCTGATCCCGGGCTACGACGGGCTCTGGGGCGGCTGGATCCTTCTCTCCGGGATCTGCATCGCGGTTTGCCTGTTCGCGTTCCAGAAAAAGGGGACGGGGCGCATCGCATGGGCATTCGGGCCGGTTATGCTCGTCTGGTTCCTCGCCCTTGCGGTCACCGGGGCGGTCTCGATTGCCTCTGCCCCGCAGGTCCTCGTTGCCTTAAACCCTGCCTGCGCAATCGGCTTTCTGATGCAGAACGGGATCGGTTCGTTCTTTGTGCTCTCGGCAGTCCTGCTCTGCGTCACCGGGGGCGAGGCGCTCTACGCGGACATGGGCCATCTCGGGCGCGAGCCGATCGTGCGTGGCTGGTACTGCATTTTGCCGGCGCTCGTGCTCAGCTACCTCGGGCAGGGCGCGTTTGTCTTAAGCCACCCGGACGCCCGCACGATCCTGTTTTCGATGGTGCAGGACGAGGCGGCCCTCCTCTACATCCCCTTCCTCGTCCTCTCCATCTGCGCGACGGTGATTGCGTCCCAGGCCATGATCTCGGGCATGTTCTCGATCATGTACCAGGGGATGATGACCCGGATCATCCCCAAGATGAAGATCGAATTCACCTCGCCGGAACTCCGGTCCCAGATCTACATCGATGCCGTCAACTGGATGCTGCTTGCGGCAGTCATCGTCGTGATGCTGGAATTCCAGACTTCCGAGAGCCTCGCGTCGGCGTACGGCCTTGCAGTTGCCGGCACCATGACCATCTCCGCGATCATGATGACCATGATCTTCATCCTGCGCCTTGATACGCTCAAAGCGGTAATCTCCGGCGCCCTGATCGTCGTTGACGTGATCTTTTTACTCTCGGCATTTTTGAAGATCCCCCACGGGGCGTACTGGTCGTTTCTCATCGCCGCGATCCCGCTCATCATCATCGTGACCTTCATCCGGGGCCAGGAAAAGCTCCACCGCATGCTCAGGCCGGTGAACCTTGAGGAGTTCCTGCCGGAATACCGCCGGAAATACCAGGAACTCCCCAAGGTCCGGGGCACCGCCCTCTTCTTTGCCACCGACAAGGAGCACATCTCCCCGTATATCCTGCAGGTGATGTTCCGGAACGAGATCCTGTACGAGGAGAACGTCCTTGTCTCCGTCAGGATCACCGACCACCCGTTCGGCATCCAGTCGAATTACGACCGGGACCTCGGGCCGGGCCTCCATGCCTTCACGATCACGGCCGGCTACATGGAGATCGTGGACATCATACGGATGCTGCACGACGACAATATCCAGGAGAAGACCATCTTCTACGGCATGGAGAACGTAATCAGCGACAACGCCTTCTGGAAACTGTACGGGCTCATCAAGAAGGTCACGCCGGCCTTCGTCCACTTCTATGAGCTGCCCGCAGAGAAGATCCATGGCGTGATAACCCGGATTGTGATGTGAGGAACGGTAAAAAGTGAAAAGGAGAAATCGGAAATAGCGGGAACGGTGCCGGCAGGTTCATTCGCCGTTATTCTCAGGATCCGGCTTCGATCGTACCACAAGCACCGGCACCTCTGCCTTCCGGACCACCGTAAACGTGGTGCTGCCAAGCAGCATCTCCCGCAACAGGCCGGTCCCAAAGGCGTTCATCGCGATGAGGGAGACCGCATCCTCCGCTGCAACCGACTGGATCATGCCAGCCGGATCGCCGATCCGGACGCGGGATGTTACGGTGAGCCCGTCGCGTGCCGGCCCCTTTCCCATCGCATCGAGCCGGTCCTTCGCTTCCTCCGCGGACACCGCCCATGGGTCGCGCCGCGATTCCGCGCCGGTGACAACGTGCAGGAGGACGATCTCCCGGGCGCCCGGCAGTGCTGCGACAAGCGAGAGCGTATCTTCCGAAGGCCCGGAAAAGTCCGTGGGAACGAGGATACGGGAGAACAACTGCCCCTGCAAAGCCGGCTCATTCCCGGGCGGGCAGGCTCCCGCGCCGGCGTGGAAGATGAGGACATGCGTCGTCGCATTGCGCAGGACCGTGGAGGAGACGCTCCCGAGCAGGAGTTCCCGGACCGGGTGGATCCCCCGTGCTCCGAGGACGATTAACGAGACCTTCTGCTCCTCCGCCGCTTCCAGGATCGCGTGCGCAACATCGCCCTCCGTGATGACCGAGACGATCACGTCGATGTGGACGGATACCTTCAGCCCATATCGTTCCAGCCCGGCCTTCTTCTCCGCAAGCCGGATCTTTACGTTCTCAATCTCCGGCTCATGCGACCATCCGTGCCGGGAGGGGTGCGTTGCGTCCACGACATGCAGGAGAACGACCTCCTGTATCCCGGGGATATCCCGGATCGAGCTGAGAATGTTTTGCGAGTACGCGGAAAAATCGACCGCAACCAGTACTTTTTCGAACATCGTTCCTACCTGACATCACCTCTGCAGGCTGGAGATATGAGGGTTTGGATTGGTACCGCAGGAGACCGGAAAAAAGGAGAATCGGGCAGGAATATCAGGTCACGATAAACGTGCCGGTCATCATCTCGGGGTGGACGTCGCACCGGAAGAAGTACCTGCCCGGTGCTGACGGTGCCGTGAACGTGTACGTAACCGTCGTTACCCCGGTCACGATCTCCCCTTCAAAGACCTTCGCGGATGCTGTGCTGTTGGTATAGAGAGCAAAGTTATGCGGGACGCCGGCATCGTTGTTGACAAAGGTCAGGACAACACGCGACCCTGCCGGGACCGAGATCGCAGACATGTCGAATGCGTTGTTCTTTGCCGTCAGGGTTATCTCATGGGCGGATCCTGAAGAGGCGGGGGTTGTTGTCATCGCGGGTGTGCCGGATGTAACCGTCAGCGTTCCAACGGTGCCGACGTTCGGGTCGCTCCGGTAGTAGTACGTGCCCGCAACGGATGGTGCCGTAAACGTGTACGTCATGACAGCAGGGCTCGTGAGCATCGGGCTCCGGAAGATCGCGTCGGAACTGGTCTGCGAGGGATAGAGCGCAAAATTGTGCGGGTCGCGGTCCATGTCATGGTAGGTGAGCGTGACCTGCGACCCTGCCGGGACCGAGAGGGTTGCCGGGCTGAATTTGTCATTCTGGATCGTCAGGTCAAGGGAGACGGCGGGGCCCCCGGAGGTGGTTGGGGTGGGAGTCGCCTGCCCGGACACGGTGCTGACAAGGCCCGGAGTCGTTGCCGGTACCACCTGCCAGACCTGTCCAGATTTCTGCGGTGCGAGCCCGGGGCCGCCGTTCTGGTTGACGAGCACGAGGACTTCATGGTTGTTGTCCTCGGAGAGCGCCCGCACAAAGGCGTTCAGCCGGCCGTTTTCGTTATTTGCCACGGTTACCACGCGGGTCGTCCACATGGCATTCTGCGCCGGGGTCACGCCTGATGCATCCGGGGGGAGCGCTGCCGGATCGAATCCTGCAGGCGGAGTCGCAACGAGAAGCGTGCCGTTCCCGAGGATCCGGTTCTCGTCCGACCATGTGCCAAAGAAGTACGAGCCCTGAAGCGCGGGCATCAGGGACCCGCGGTACACGACGCCGCCGACAACCGTATCGCCAACATCATGACCAAGCTCCACGATGGGCCCGATCAGCGGCTGGCCGGTGCGCCCGGCGACCGGGCAGGAGCCGGTGGGAGGCGTGAAATCGTTTGCCGGGTCAAAGCAGTGCGTGCCCTCGCGGATGTTCCACGGGTAATTGCCTCCCTTGTAGACGATGAACACCGATTCGAAGAGGCGCTGGCCTGCCATCGCGATGAACATCTTGTGGCTCCCGCCGGAATCGAAGGTGGCGTACGCCGGGTTCCGGAACCCGTACGCGTAGATCTCGGGGAGCGCGGTTGCATCCGTCGCGAACAGGTTGTCGGCAGGTATCGCGTAGGCTTTCCCCGGGCTCTGGCGATCGACATCGATCCGGATTACCTTCCCGAGGATCTTCGTAAGGTCCTGCCCGTTCCCGGTCCCGGGCGTATGTCCCATGCCGGTGTCGTCAGCCCTGCCTCCGTCGCCGAGTGGGAGGTACAAATACCCGTCATCCGGGCCAAAGAGGAGGGTTCCGCCGTTGTGGTTCTGGTACGGCTTGTCCACCTCAAGGAGCACCTTCTCGTTTGTCATGTCGACCCTGTCAGGATCAGACGAGGAGACCCGGAACTCGGAGAGGTGGTTCGTGCAGCTCCAGTTCGGGTCTGCGCCAGCGCGCAGCGGCGCGCTGTAGTACACGAAAAGCCGCCCGTTTTTCGCGTACTGCGGGTGGAATGCAATCGAGAAGAGACCCCGTTCGTCATAGGTCGGATCGATCCGGACCATCCGGTCCCTGACATCGAGGAATGGTTGGGAGCGGACCGTGCCGTTCATGAAGAAGATGCTGACGTACCCGGTCTGGTCGACAAGGAAGAGCCGGCCGGTCCCGTCATGCGGGTCTGCGACCATCATGGGGGCCGGAAATCCGCCGGCAATGAACTTCAGGCCGACGGGCTGCGGCTTTGCAAGCTTCGTGACCGACGGGTACGTCGAAAACGAAGCCGCGAGCGGGGAGTCTTTGTTGGTAAGGTCCCGGCTGGTATTTTCCTGCGGAGCCGGGGGTGCCGTCGTCAGGCAGCCGGCAAGGACTGCCGCCGTACAGAGAAGGCACAGGATCGTAAGAAGAGGGAGGCGCTTCATGGGTGCCGTATCTCCCGCAGGTACGATAAGATCATGCGTTCATTGCATTTTCTGAAACAATCGCTGCCGGTAAACCAGAGCGGGCGGGAAAGAGAGGGTGATGTATCCTTCAAAATTTGTAACATCTCCAAACATCTATCGTGCCGGCTCCTGCATACCCGTGCATGAAAACCAGTACCGTTCTCCTCCTGCTCTGCTTGATACTCGCCGGTATGGCAATCGCCGGGTGCGCCAATACTTCAACCCCCGGTCCCGCAACGACAGTGACGACACAGGTGACACCGGCTGCCGCGATCTCCCCCGGATTATCGATCACATCGCCAAAAGACGGGGCATCGATGACCGGGACGACGATTCCGGTGACGATCACGGTGACTAATTTCCGGATCTCCGATAAACAGGGGCAGGCGAATGTCGCCGGTGAAGGCCACGTCCACTTCTATCTCGATGTAAGCCCGGTCCCCTCGGATCCCGCAAAGCCGGCGATCCCGGCGGATACGGGTGCCGCCTGGGCCCACGTCTCGGGAACCAGTTACACGTTTGCCAACGTCGCCCCGGGAATGCACACGGTATCCGTCCAGCTGGTCAACAATGACCATACCCCGGTGACTCCTGTCGTGACGCAGTCGGTCATGGTCACGGTTACCGGCGCATCTGTGACAACGGTTCCGGCAGCCACCACTTCCGCCGAGATCGCCGGCCCCGCCCGGACGGTCACGGTCAGCCTTACGGCAAAGAACCTTGCGTTCGATCAAAAAACCATAACCGTCCCCGCCGGTGCACGGGTGGTAATGACCTTTAACAACGAGGACTCCGGGATCCCGCATAATTTCGCCCTGTATACAGACTCTTCAGCGAGGCAGAAGATCTTTGGCGGGGAGCTCATCACGGGGCGTGAAACGACGATCTACACGTTCACCGCACCGTTAAAGCCGGGGACATACTTCTTCCGGTGCGACGTTCATCCGGGCATGATGACCGGTTCGTTCGTGGTCACGTA
>CAZNLI010000050.1:0-9937 GCA_964574125.1 uncultured Methanoregula sp. | reverse complement strand
GTTTTGTACAGCAGTCGGACATCATCCGGTGAAAGGTGGTACAAGTTCATTCTGCCGAGACCATGACAGGACGCTGGATCGGCGTGGACCTGAACACAACGGGCCCCGTCGCGGTCGCTGCCGACCTTGCCAGCGGAAAGATAATGAAACTGGGATCAAACGCTCACTATGTTCGTTCGCAATCAGTGAAAAACTGCACAAAACTCTACAAAACGGGAAAACTCTGGAAACTGAAAAAGATCAAGAGCAGGGATCGCACGCTTTTCAGGAATACACTTCACGCGATCAGCCGGCAGATTGTCTCGTTTGCAGAGGCGCTCGGGTCCGGGATCAAGTTCGAGAAACTCTTCTCCAGCCGCTCGCACGTCCTGCAGGATGTGCGGAACACGACGGAATTCTCCTTTGACAACGGCTCGTTCTACTATCTCCAGAAGAGCGTCGAGAAGAAGGCGCAGAAACTGGGAATCCCCGTCATCTACGTCAACCCGGCGTACACCTCCAAGCGGTGCAGCCGGTGCGGCGGGTACGGGCACCGGTACCGGAAAAAGTTCGAGTGCCCGCACTGCGGGTACACGATCCATGCTGACGTAAATGCCGCGTTCAACATCGCCTCCGCGCACATACGGCCCGACCTGCAGGACGGACTCCTCGCACGGCTCCGGGAGCAGACCCGGCTTACGAAAAAGCAGATCCGGAAACTTGGCAGGATTTCAGCCGGTGTCCCGGCGCCTGCAGCGGTATCGGGTGCCGATCCGACGGTTCCGCAGGCTGCCCAAGGGAACCTTCTTTATTGCCTGGAGTGCCAACAATCCGTTGTGCAATGTATTCCCTCGTAATCTTCCTTTTTACCATAGCCGCCATATCGCTCGTTGCGGTCCGGTTCAAAGTCCCGCCGTTCATGGTCCTCTTCTCCGGCGCGCTCTTCTTCGGCATCGCAACGGGCATGCCCCTCCCCGATCTCGTCTCCACGGCGACCACCGGCATGGGGAAGATCTTCGCACTTCTCGGCCTCGTCATTCTTGCCGGCGCTGTAATCGCAAAACTGATGCAGGAGCAGCGCCAGATCGAACAGATCGTCGCCGATCTCCGGGCGCTCGCGCACAAACCGTTCACGCTTTCGGGCATCGCCGGCTTCATCCTTGCCATCCCGCTGATGTGCTGCATCACGGCGTTCGTGATCCTGCAGCCGGTCATTACCGGGCTTAGGAAGTCGGAGAGCGAGCGAAAAGGGCTGCTCTACACGACAGCACTTGGCAGCCTGATCGCGTTTGCGCTCATCTACCCGACCCCGGTCATCATCGCGCTCTTTGCCGCGCTCCCGGACGTTAGCATATCCCCGCTCCTCTTCGACCTGTACATGATCCCGGTCTCGCTCCTCCTCCTTGCCGGTTCGGTCATCCTGATGCAGCACCGGTTCGGGAAGGGATCTCCGGAGAAAGAACAACAAGCACGGGAAGTTCCGGCCAGCATTGGGGATTCCCGCACCCGTGCATGGGCGCCGTTCATCGTCATGGGTATCGTAATCCTTTCCGGGGGCGTCCTGCTCCGGCTCGCCCCATCGGTTTTGATCCAGCTCGTCATGTTCGCCGGCATCATCACGGCGCTTGCGCTTGCCCCGGCCCCGATCCGGGCCACCGCGTTTCCCGCCGGCGCGAAACATGCCGGCGTGATCATCTTCGATCTCTGCGGGGCGGGAGCGCTCGGTGCGGTCATCGGGGCAAGTTCGCTTGGGACCGAAGCATATACCGTTCTCTCACCGGTCCTCCCGTTGATTCTCGTGCCGTTCATCCTTTCGATGCTCGTCCAGACAGCGCAGGGGTCCCGGGTTGTGACCGCAGTCATCACCGGCGAGATTGTTGCGGGAACGGGGATCGCGGCATCGATCCATCCGATCCCGCTCATCCTGCTCATCTCCGGCGGCGCCTGCATTGTCAGTTACGTCACCGACCCGTACTTCTGGATCGTCCAGCGGGCAACCGGCGACGATGTCGCCGGGGTTGTCAAAAATTACACGATCCCGCTCGCCGCGGCCGGGATCGCGATGGCCGGGCTTGCCGTTGCGCTGGAAACCTTCCTGTTCTGATAACGCTTGGGCGATCTGCTGCCAGACCGCGGGTGAGGAAAAACCGGTCCAGGTTACGGTAAACAGATAGTTGCAGCAGGGTTGTTTTGGATCATCCGGTCGATGTAACAACGAATATTTTTATTAAGGCATAAACGGGAGGGTTCCTCAAGGATACAGTGACGGGGCGGGCGCCAGATGGGTGACGGAGGATTCTACCGCGAAGAGATCGAGACCATGGAGCGGGATGCGCTCAATGACCTGATCGATGAACGGATCAGGTATACCGTCCGATACGCAAACGATCATTCCCCCTTCTATCGCTCGTGGTTCTTAAAGCACAACATCAATCCGGAAACCATCAGGACCCACGAGGATCTCCTGCAGCTCCCGCTCATCTCCGGCGCCGACATCCGGGCCAGCCAGCCGCCGGTTGAGGAGACATTTGGGTTCAGGAGCGCAGAATGGGGAGACATCTTCACTATCCACGAGACGAGCGGCACATCCGGGACACCGAAGAGCTTCTTCCTCACGTGGCAGGACTGGCAGCGGTTTGCGGAGAAGTATGCACGGGCATTCGTGTCGCAGGGATTTACCCGCGGCGACCGGATCGTGATCTGCGCGTCCTACGGGATGAACGTCGGAGCAAACACAATGACGCTTGCGGCCCGGGATCTCGGCATCACGATTGTACCGACCGGCAGGTGCACATTCCCGCTCCGGATCCTCCGGAGCTACCGCCCGACCGGGATTGTCGGGAGCGTCTTCAAGCTCATCCATCTTGCACGCCAGATGAGAGCTGAGGGGATGGACCCGGAGAATTCCGGCGTGCAGAGACTCGTTGTCGGCGGGGAGGCATTTGCGGACGAATCCCGGGCGTACCTTTCCGATCTCTTCGGGTGCGAGGTATTCAACACGTACGGCAGTACGGAAGGCAGCATGTGCGGCGAGTGCACGGCACGGGCCGGGCTGCATGTGCCGGAAGACCTCGTGCACATGGACATCTATGACATGCAGCAGAAAAAGTTCATCCCGGACGGGGAATGCGGGAGGATTGTTTTAACAACCCTCCTTCCGCCCGGGGCAACATGCGGGATGCTGCTGATCAATTACGACACCGAGGACACAAGCGTCGTTCTCTCCCGCGGGCGCTGCGCCTGCGGAAGGACACACATGCGGATCTATACGCCGCAGCGGGAGGCTGAGACCTGCTGGATCAACGGGGCCCCGATGAACCGGGTGGACGTGGAACGGGGCGTCTTCCAGCCCGAAAATATGGACTGCCTCACGGGGGAGTACGAGGCGTTCCTGTATGCAGGAGACGAGGCGGGAAAGACCGTGATGCGGGTGAGTATGGAGACGGACGATCCCGCGCACTGCGACCGCGAACGTGTCGCTGAAAATTTCAGGAAGGCATTCTTTGCGATGAAACCGCCCCTTAAAAAACAGCATGACGACGGGCAGTTCTCCATTTCGTTCAACTTCACCCCGCCCGGTGCGCTGGAACTCGCAAAACTTCCCGGCCGGCCTAAGCGACTGGTCGACCGGAGGTGACGCAGCGAACCGGAACCCCGTGCAACATCCATGCGCCGTTCTGTGTGTGGCAGGATGCCCGGGCCGTGAAAATTTTTGGAAATTTTCCGGTATTATTTTACGCGGGGATTACGGTATACCGGCCCGGTGCGGGAAGCCGGGTGATAAGGGTACGTCGTTTCCCAGACGTTCCCGGTTCTCTTGCGTTACCAAATCCCTGCACGCAGCTGCCGGGACGGCAATGGAGCGATCTATACCATTATTACAGGGGTCGTAGAAGGAAAAACCATGGAAGTTTCCGGTCCGTTGCATGTCCGATCGATCCCCGGCCTTGTTGCCGGTATCCTCTTCTGCGTCCTTGCCGGAAGCCTCGGCTCGATGGTAACCGTCACCGGGCCGGAATCCTGGTACGCAACGCTGGAAAAACCATTCTTCACGCCGCCCGGCTGGCTCTTTGCTCCCGTCTGGATCACGCTCTTTACCCTCATGGGAATTGCGCTCTTCCTCGTCTGGGACGCTGGTATAAGGAACCGTCACGTGCAGATCGCAGTCATCGTGTTTGCGATCCAGTTTGCCCTCAACATCCTCTGGTCGTTCCTCTTCTTTGGCCTGCAGTCACCGTACCTCGGCCTTGTTGATGTCGTCCTGCTCTGGTTCATGATTGCGGCAACCATCGCCGTCTTTGCAAAGATCCGGAAGATGGCGGCAGTTCTCCTTCTCCCGTACCTTGTATGGGTGACGCTTGCAACGGCGCTCAACTATGCAATCTGGGTCCTGAATCCATGAATGCCGGGTCAAATGCAGGAAATACACAAGTGGACGACCCGCTGAAAAATCATATCCGTTCTCTGGTGAGCACAGGATCTCCGGCTGCGGACATCGCCGTCAACAATCCCCAGGTAGCTGGAGTGTTGCGATGAGGATCGGGTATCCCTGCATCAACCGGACGATCGGGTGCAGCGCAAACCGGACGTTCCGGCTCGCATCGTATTCCGATGAACGCCTCTTCTCAACCGCAAAGTGCAACCTCGCATGCCTGCAAAAGATCCTGCACTGGAACCGGGAGCATGGGATCCTCTTCTTCCGGATCACGTCCGATCTTGTCCCGTTCGCATCCCACCCGGCCTGCATGGCACACTGGCAACGGGATCTTGCAAACGATTTTGCAAAGGCCGGATCGTTTATCAGAAAATCCGGCATGCGGATCTCGATGCACCCGGACCAGTTCATCGTCCTCAATGCGCCGGACCCGGATATTGTTGCCCGGAGCATTGCCGAACTTACCTACCATGCGGAGGTGCTTGACCTGATGGAACTTCCTGCAACCGCAAAGATCCAGCTCCATGTCGGCGGAGTCTACGGGGACAAGGAGAAGAGTGTCGCCAGGTTCGTCCGTGTGTATGAGACCCTGGACCCGGGCATACGCCGGCGCCTTGTCATCGAGAACGACGACCGCCGCTTCACCGCGGCAGACTGTCTTTCGATCCATGAACGGACCGGAATCCCGGTTCTCTTCGATGTCTTCCACCATGCCTGCAACAACACCGGGGAAGATACCCGGGAGATGCTCCGGCGCGTACAGAAAACCTGGAGGAAACGGGACGGGATCCTGATGGCGGATTACAACTCGCAGCACCCGGCAAAACGGCCGGGGGGCCACGCGGACCATATCGACGCCACGGATTTCCGGCGCTTCCTCGATCTCTCCCGACCGCATGACATGGACATCATGCTCGAGATCAAGGACAAGGAGAAAAGCGCCCTTGTCGCGGTCGATCTCGCAAAAACGGATCCGAGGTTTGTTCACCGGATTTGAGCGGGAAGTGCCTGTACAGAATCCTTCACCGGATTCATGAGGGCTGGTTGCCGCGGATATCTCCCTTCCCCCGCATCGCCGAGACGATGATGGCCGGGACCGTAATCGCGGCGGAGATATAGAAGGCAAGCGCAACCCCGTTCGTGAACGCGACCTGTTCGGCGACCGGCATCTGTGCGCCGCCGAGCACAAACATGTTCATCATGTCGGAAAGCGGCATCGTCCCCATGATCAGCGGGGTCGCGATCGCCATCGAGATGATCATCCCGGCATTGCCAAGGAGCGCCCGCATGGAGGAAGCAAGGCCCCGCCGGTCAACCGGCACCGCCGCCATGATCGCGCTCGTGTTCGGCGGCTGGAAAAGCCCGGACCCGAAGTTGTTAAAGAACATCCAGAACGCGAGCACGGGGTAGGGCGTGTCGTACTGGATCGTGGCAAGCCCGAGGAGGCCGGCAAAGGAGATGGCAAGGCCGAGCGTTGCGATCTCCCGCGAGCCGAACCGGTCGGAGAGGTATCCGCCAATCGGGCCGGTGATCGCAATCGCAACCGCCGCCGGGATGATCAGGATGCTCGCGGTGAGGGGATCGCAGCCCCGCGGGCCCTGGAAGAAGAGGATGAGGAGGATCATCACCGCGCCGCGTGCAACTGCGTTGATGAGGGCCGAGAGCTGGCCGAAGAAGAAGATCCGGTGCGAGAAGAGCGAGAGATCGATCAGCGGGGATTTGCAGGTTATCTCATGCCGGTAGAATGCGGCAAACATGAGAAGCGAGACCGCAAGGCAGGCGAGCATGGGAAGCGAGGTCCAGCCCACAAGGAACGCGACCGAGATGTAGACGAGGCCGGTGACGAACGCGACCGTGAAATACACCATGCCCTTCATGTCGAACGGTTCGGCCCGGCCAAACTCCCCGGGCTCGCGGAGGTTCTTCTGCGCCCACCATGTCGCGGCAATCCCGATCGGGATGTTGATGAAGAAGTTGAGTCGCCAGTCGATGAGCGTGAGGACGCCGCCGAGGACCGGCCCGAACATGGCGGCCGCAGCAGCGATCATGGAGATGATCCCCATCGCCCGCCCGAGTTCCTGCTGCCGGAAGGCATCGGCAACGATGATCGTACCGTTTGCAATCAGCAGCGAGCCGCCGACCGCCTGCACGATCCGGAACGCGATGAGCTGGGTAACGTCTGCGGCAAAACCGCACAGGAGCGAACCGATGGTGAAGACCGCGAGCCCCGCGACATAGAGTTTCTTCCTGCCGTGGATGTCCGCAAGCCGGCCCCAGGCCGGTGCAAGGATGGTGATGATCAGCATGTAGCTGATGAGCACCCACATCACGCCGAGCAGGTCGGTGTGCAGGTTCACCATGATGTCCGGAAGCGCGATGAGGAGCGTGGTCGCATTCAGCACCCCGAGCAGGGTGCCAAGCGATGCGATGGAGAGCGCAACCCACCGGTACGGGCTTTCGTTCTCAGTTCCTTGTCCGCCGCTCATTAAGATTCCCGCTTCCCGTCACACCATTCGCGTTCTGCAGTACAGGGATTCCGGGTGATCAGGTACAGCAGATGACTGCACCGGGTTCCGGTATTTCATGCCTGCCGCATGTGAAACTACGTACTATGAAGTTCCGGCACTTATGAATCTGCACTCCGAGGGAATCTCCTTGTTGCCGGCACCCGGTGACCGGGGGAACAATACCGGTTGTCGGAAAACCGGCATCAAAAAAACCGCACGATACCCCGATGAGAGGACAGGGTGCAACAGTCCGGTTTAAGGAGTGCGAAAAAGAAGAACGTTGTGAAAACACGTTGCGGGAAATCCGGAACTGCCTGCTGTCCCGTCCCGTGATGCCGGGAAATTTTTTTCTGAAAATTCCGGAGATCATTTCCTGTAAAATGTTTCCGGGAATTTTGAGAGGCTCGGGAACCACCCAGGATTATGGTCTTTATCATGCGAACCGTATTTTACCGGCATGCCAAAATCATGGGGAACGTAACCGGCCCGTATAGGAATTGCCAGATGGGCATGAGAGAGAGGGGAGCCCCTATCCCCTGTATTCCACCGACGGGAAAATGCACAGGGTGATTATATAATAATGCCCCAAATAAAGCCTTTCTGTCATTTCCAGGGCACTATTTCCCGTGCCCGGACAACTGACGATTGCAGCCCCGCTATATTGACAGGTTTTTTCCGTGTATTATCGCCCGGATTCTGAAAATACCGGGTTATATCGATAATTTCCGTCGGCGTCATCGCCATTTCCCCTGGAGATTTTTCAGCCTTGCCCGGATTGGCAATCGGAGCCAGTAGCGGGCGTATTTCCCAGTACCCCCCGGAGCCCCTGATTGATCCCGGTTATATGGCAGATCCCCCCGGCGGTGGAAAAACTCTCGCCGGAGGATCTGAAAAACCGGGGGACTCCATAATAGTGCCTTTCCTCCAGTTCCAGCATACAATAACCCATCGGATTTTCAGGGGCTGCTGCAAGCCCGCTATATTGGCAGGTTTTTTCCTTGTATAATCGCCCGGATTCGAAAAATACCGGGTTATATCGGTAATTTCCGTCGGCGTCATCGCCATTTCCCCTGGAGATTTTCCGGCCCTGCCCGGATTGGCAATCGGAGCCCGCTATGGGCTTCTTTTTTCAGTACTCCAAAGGGGTGCCAGTAGTATCGGGATTCTGACATCCGGCCGGGACCTGCCCTTTCTGCCGGCCTGCAATCAGCAGGGACCATCAGAAATTCCGATTGCCATAGGGACCGATGAAACGTCCGGAAGAACCGTCCGGAAGTAAACCGATCGCAATAAAAAATTCCTGGAAGCGTAAACCCCACTCAGATTCCCGGATCCCAGCCCGGAAAAAATTCTCCGGCACTCCGGATCGTGCAGGACTGGTAATGACAAAAAATTATTGCGCTGACAGGGTCGCCGCAAACCGTTTGCCCATGTCGAAGCACTGCTCCAGCTCGTGCTCGTCGGGGACAAAGACGCATTCCATCTGTTCCTTCACGTCAAACCCTGCACCAGTAAGCTCGTCCGCGATCTTTTTCACAGCGCCGCCGCGCCCGCCCATGGAGCCGAACGTGACAGCGCCCCGTCTCCTCCCGGTATGATCGAACCGCTGCCCTTTCAGGTAATAGATGATGTCCCCGATGCTGGGGAACGGCTCGTCATGGACGGTCGGGATTCCCACGCAGATCCCCTTGCTTGTTAAGATGTCCTTGACGATCTCGCTGCGCTCGTCTTCATGGAGGTAGTACATCTTCACGTCCATCCCGCCGGCGATGAGTCCTTCGGCAATTGCATGGGCCATCATCTGCGTTGAGTGGTGCATGGTGTCGTAGATGATGGTCACCTTGTTCCCGCAGACCCCGGTCGACCATTGTGCATAAGCGGCAAGGACTGGTGCCGGGTCTGTCCAGATCTGGCCGTGGGCCGGCGCGATCATCCGGAGTTTATCGACGATCCCCAGGGACTTTAACTCCGCGAGCTTCTTTACGAGCATCTTTGAAGGCAGGACAAGCAGGTTTGCGTAGAATTTCTGTGCCGCCTCCATGAGGACTGCCTGCGGGATATCCTTATCGAACCGTTTCGCACAGCAGAGGTGCTGGCTGAAGGCATCGTTGGAGAAGAGGATCCCGAGCTCGGGGAGGAAAGTCTCCATGCTGTCCGGCCAGTGGAGGAGCGGGGTCTCGACGCAGGTGAGCGTCCTTTCCCCAAGATCGATTACGGTACCGGTCTTTGCGATGACGAACTCCGCAGCCGCGAGCGCCGGGTAGTGTTTCAGGAGCCCCTTCTTTCCGATTTCCGTGCAGTAAACCGGTGCATTCGGGAATTTTTTATGGACCTCGGTCAGTGCGCCGGAATGGTCGCGCTCGATATGGTTCTGGATAATGACATCGATGATGGGTTCACGGCCTTCGCGGGAAAACGCGCTGGCGATCCTCCCCCACATCTGCGATGAGGTACCGGGGTACGTGTTGTCGATTAACGCGACTTTGTCCTTCCCAAAGACGAGGAATGCGTTGTAGGTCGTCCCGTTCAGGGTATACCCGTGATAGGTCCGGATATCCCAGTCCAGGGTGCCAACCCAGTAAACTCCGTCAGCGATCCTGCAGGATTCTGCTTTCATGCGGAGTGATTGCGTGTCCTGCTATTTGAAAAATCCGGTTGCAGCTGGCGTGCGATGTATCCCTGATTTGGGGAACCGGGGTGCAATTTTTTTTATGGGTAGCAGTGATGGGAGAAACGGGAAACCAAAAACAGGGGGTACTAATCAACGTCTGAACCATCATTCTCATTCATACGGGCAAGAATCTCTTCCAACAATTCCCGTTGTTCCGGTTTGAGATCCGGATCGGCCATCAGTTCGATGATCATGGTTTTTGCGAGTGCTTTGGAAACGATGTCCAATCCGGGATCTGATACCGGTGATGTTTCCTCTTGATCGGGATCGTCAGAATCCATATTCCACTCCACAAGTTTCCCGATAATTCAACAAAATGCAATTGAGATACCCCCGACCAGATTC
>CAZNLI010000049.1:0-10629 GCA_964574125.1 uncultured Methanoregula sp. | reverse complement strand
GCCCATCCCCCGGCAAGCGCCCCGGCTGCCATCACGACTGCAACCGGCCAGATGATCAGGCCCGAGAAGAGGAAGAAGATCGCTGCCGCAACGTTGGCAAAGAGCGAAATGCACTGCTTGAGTGCATTGAGCCTTGTCAGGGTGTCGTCAAGGAATAGGCCGAGGACGGAGAGGATGATAACACTGCCCCCGGCGCCGAAGTACCCGTTGTAGATCCCTGCAAACCCCATCGGCAGGATCGCCAGCCCCGTCCCGTCACTGCCGGATGCTGCCTGCCCATGGCGGCCGTCGATCCAGTTCCTCACCCGGTCCTGGATCGCGAGCACAAGTGCGGAGATGAGGATCAGGAACGGTACGATGACATGGAAGACCTCTTCGCTGAGGAAGAGAAGGAGGATCCCGCCGGCAATCCCGCCTGCTGTTGCTGCCGGAAGGAGGAACAGGAGGCGGCGGCGCTGGCCGGCAAGATCGTTCCGCTGGGCAAGCGTTCCACCCAAAAATCCAGGACAGAGCGCAACCGTATTTGTCACGTTTGCCGCAACTTCCGGAACGCCGGTTGCAATAAGGACGGGGAACGTGATCAGGGTGCCGCCGCCGGCAAGCGCGTTGACGATGCCGGCAATACATGCCGCAGCCCCGGCAAGCGCAAGTCCTGCAAGGGTGATCTCAAACCCGGTCATTCCCCATCTTCCCGCCCTCTCCCCGCCCCGTTTCAGAGCAGGGAAACGAAGTCCCGTGCCGCCATGACCCGGACGCCGATGTTTGCCATGTCCGTCACGTTGGCATTATGGATTGCATCGTTCTTTGCGCCGACCGCGTCCTTTAGGAGGATCACCGGGTAGTTGTACGCGATCGCGTCAAAGACGGTAGTCCGGATGCAGTTCGGGGTCTGGATACCGGTGACGACGAGATCGGTGATCCCCGACGTCCGGAGCATGAGATCGAGTCCGGTTGCGATGAACGCGCTCATCCGGATCTTTTCGATGATATACTCGCCCGGCGACGGCCGGAGTTCATCGACGATTGCTGCCCCGCGGGTTCCGGCAACCGCAAACGGGGTTTTTTTAAAGAGGTCCGCCCGGGTGATCTCGACATCCGATCCGTCCGGCCGGTGGACCCGGACGATATGGAATACCGGGAGCCCCCGGTCCCGGAATGCATCGAGGACACGCCGGATCTCCGGGATGACGGTCCGCGCCTGCGGAACCGGGAGCGGTCCGTCAGGCAGGACGAAGTCGTTCTGCATATCGATGACGAGGAGCGCGTAGCGTTGCATGGTTTTTCCTGAGTCCCCGTTGCATGATTGCAGGGAAAAACATATGGATCCGCAGGATTACTGGCGGCAGGATGACGGCCCTGTACCTGCCGGATTCATGGCCGACCGACAGAACGATATGGCCGGAAGGCAAATGCCCGGAAAAATACCTGAGCAGGTAACGGAGCTGCGGCAATGACCGGCGATCGATTTGTCATCCACGAACACCATGCACGCACCCTGCACTATGACCTCCGGCTCGAACGTGACAGTGTGCTGAAGAGCTGGGCGGTTCCCAAAGGAGTGCCGGAGGCACCCGGGGCAAAACACCTTGCCGTGATGGTTGAGGATCACCCGCTGGAGTACGCGGACTTCGAGGGCACAATCCCGGAAGGCGAGTACGGCGCCGGGGCGGTCAGTATCTGGGACTCCGGAACCTACGAGACAAAACACTGGGACGACAAAAAGATCGAAGTAATCCTGCATGGAAAACTTCTCTCCGGCCATTACGTCCTCGTGAAGTTCATGCGTGCCGGTAAGAGCGAGTGGCTGGTCTTCAAGGCAATGTCCTGATCATCACGGTCCTGGTACTGTCAGTCCGGTTTGCGGCAATTTTTTCCTGTTCCGGAATGTACTTGTGCGGCTGCCCTGAACGGTACCAATACAACAGCTGATAAACTGGCAGCCAGAATATCTCCGGGAAGGATCATGGCAGAAGAGCGCGACGAGCATATCATCGAGGCGATCGGCAGGTGCCGGATCGTGATACGGGACGGGAAGGTTGTCGAAGTCGGGGAACCGGCCATCAGGACGTGCCCGCTTGCAAAGAAGTTCGCCTACCCGGTCTCTCCCATTGAAATGGAGAAGGTGAAGACAAACATCGAAGCACGGATCAAATCCTGGGGCATGTGCACGCCCCGACGCGAGGTCTCCGACACCCGGGAATTTGTCGGGTTCGGCGCATCGGAAGTCCTGAGTTTCGGCCTGAAGACCGGGACCATCCATGCCGCCGTCATCGCGTGCGATGGCGCTGGCACAGTTATTGTCACGAAACCCGCGCTCGTGCAGGGCATCGGCGGGCGGATGTCGGGGCTCGTCAAGACGGTGCCATATCCTGACGTGATCGCACGGATCGAAGCGGAAGGGGGCGTCGTCTTTGACAAAGCGTTCGCAAAGCTCGACCAGCCCGCCGGCGTGGAACTGGCGTACGAACTCGGGTACCAGAACGTCGCGGTGACGGTTGCGCTGCCGGACGACGCGGCGAAGATCCGGAAACGGTTCCCCCGTGCGTTCATCATCGCCGTCCACGTCACCGGCCTTACCGCAAAGGATGCGGAGATCCTTGCCTCCACGGCAGATATCGTCACTGCCTGCGCATCCGGGCCGGTCCGGGAGGTTGCCGGAAGAAAAGCCCTGATGCAGGCCGGCGTCGCAGTCCCGGTATTTGCGATGACAAAACGGGCAAAGGACCTGCTTCTCGATAAGATCCGGCAGAACGACGCACAGGTGCTTTTCAGGACCACAAAACTTCCTGCGCTGAACGAGGAACAGCCGGATCCGCTCGTCTGATGCACGGGATGGTGCATTTCTCTCTTTTTTCTTCTGTGATTTTCAGGCTTCTGAAGAGATCATTTCCCGTACTGTTCTCGGAGGCACAAAGTCCCTGCCACAGCGGCACCCCCGTTTGCGAATCTGCGAAAATCCATGGAAGCAGGAAATCCTGGTACTCTTCCACGATTGAGGAAAAATCTCAGTTTGGCAGGAGTACAAGGTTCCCATCAACCGAACTGCCCGCCGTGCGCCCCGAGAGGTATCAGGTATCGCGGTCGATACCTGATTTGAGAAGGTCAGAGACCTTCGAGCGGCGCACTGGGCGGGGGTTATCGTAGTTTTAATAATTCTTGGTTAACCCAATTGCATTTTCATAATTCCGATGTGGGCCGAATCGGTTCATGTCAGTTAACTATGAAAAACCCACTGGTTTTCATCTTGTTTGCATGAGCGTTCGTTCATCTGCGTTTCTACAAAAAGCCATTTTTCCAGAGAATGCGTACCATGAAACTGAAAAAATGTAAGGGAATCTGTCCCATCAGGCAGCATAACAAGGGAACCAAAAAATTTACCGGCTCAGCCGCTGCTCCAACAAAGCATCGACAAGCACGAGTGCGAGCATGGACTCGGCAACCGGCAGGATCCGGGGGACGATGCAGGGATCGTGCCTGCCCCTGACGGAGATCCCAACCTCTTTCCCGTGAATGTCACGGGTTTTCTGCATCTTAGCGATGGACGGCGTCGGCTTGACCGCGATCCGGACGACGATCTCCTGCCCGGTCGCAATCCCGCCGAGGATCCCACCTGAATGGTTGCTGAGAAAACCGTCCGAGGTCATGGGATCGTTGTTCTCGCTCCCGAACTTCTGCGACGCGGCAAACCCGTCCCCAATCTCGATGCCCTTGACCGCCCCGATACTCATCATTGCGCCGGCGATAGCAGCATCCAGCTTGCCAAAGACCGGGTCGCCAAGCCCGGCCGGGCATCCCCGTGCAACGATCTCCGCGATCCCGCCGACAGAATCCCCGGCCTGTTTTGCGGCGAGGATCTCGTGCTCGAACTCCCCTGCACCGGTCTTCCCGTGGACCTCCACGATCCGGGAGGCGACCGTGATCCCCTGCGCCTGCAGGATCTTCAGGGCGACTGCTCCCGCCGCAACCCGCGCGACCGTCTCCCGCCCCGAGCTCCGGCCGCCGCCGCGGTGGTCCCGGATCCCGAACTTCGCGAAGTACGTGAAATCCGCATGGCCGGGCCGGAACATCTCCCGGAGTTCCGCATAGTCGCCGGATTTCACATCCTCGTTCTCAACCAGCAGCGCAATGGGCGCCCCCGTTGTTTTCCCTTCAAACGTGCCGGAGAGAATCTCCACCCGGTCCTTCTCGGCACGGGCTGATTCGAGCGGGCTCTTTCCGGGCCGCCTCCGGTCGAGAACCGGCTGGATGTCTGATTCCGTTACTGCAAGCCCTGCCGGGCAGCCGTCGATGACGGCACCGACTGCTTTCCCGTGGCTCTCGCCAAAGGTCGTAATCCTGAAATTTTTCCCGAATGTGTTCATGGCACCAGCTCCCGCACGGTCTCCTGCGGCACATCGATCCCAAAGAAGAGGTAGAACTGCTCCCGCGCCTGCGTAACAAACATCTCGGTGCCGGTGATTGCCGTGCACCCAAGCCGGCGCGCCTGCCGGATCAGCGGGGTCTCGGGCGGCGTGTAGACAAAGTCGTAGACGGTCATCCCCGGCCTGAGCTGGTCGTCGCGGATCGGGCTTTTGTCATCGGGATGCATCCCGAGCGGGGTCGTGTTGACGATCACGTCGGGTTTGATCGCGTCCAGTTCACCGGGGCTCCCCCATTTGCACCCGAACCGTTCCGCGAGCACCTTCGCTTTCTCCGGGGTCCGGTTCAGGATGGTCACGTCCATGTCAAGGTCGGTGAGCGCGAACGCGGCTCCCCGGGCACCTCCCCCTGCTCCCAGAATAACAGCTTTTGAACCCCGGAGATGGGTGAGCGGTTTTCGGACGCCCAGCCAGTCGGTATTGTACCCGACCGCCGTTCCGCAGGCAAAGACGACCGTGTTCACAGCGCCGATCTGCTGCGCCGCATGTTCGTCGATCTCATCGAGGTACTGGATCACGTCCTGCTTGAACGGGATCGTGACCGAGAGTCCTTTTGCGTCCACCTGCCGGGCTACCCTGATTATCTCGTCCAGCTCCGGGTCCTCGAAGAACGTATAGTGGCAGTTGAGCCCGTACTTTTTAAAGAGCGCGTTGAAGAGCGCCGGGCTCTTGCTGTGCGCCGCCGGGTATCCCGCGATGCCGAGGAGCCGGGTAAGCGGATCACGGCCGGCGCCAAGGAGAATCTCTTCGAGGTTCTTTAGCTCGACCGGGCTGAGGCGCCCGGTCTTGAAAAACGCGACAGCGGTCTTCCTGTCTTTCTCAGCGGATGTGCCGTTCTGCAGGGCGGAGACGATGATGCCTGCAGCCTCATCCGGCGTCGTCCTGCTCGTATCGACGCAGATGTCTGCCGCCGCGTAATAGTTCTGCCGGCGACGGTCCAGCACCGTTGCGATCTCCTCGCGCAGCGGCAGGTTCGTGAGCGGCGGCCGGGGCTTCCTTTTAAGTCGCTGTTCGATTGCGTCGATGTCTGCTATCAGGTGAACCATGATGCTGTCCCGCCGCAGGTGCTCCATGTTCGCGGGGTCCGTGACAACGCCGCCGCCCGTGCTGATGACGGCATCCTTTGCCGGGAGATTTTCGATAACCTGCCGTTCGACTGTCCGGAACCGCTCCTCCCCGTCCTCGTGGAAGATGTCGGGGATCGACCGGCCGGTCGCCCGCTCGATGAGCGCATCCGTGTCAAGGAACGGGATGTTCAGCTGCTTCGCTACGATCTTCCCCACATCGGTCTTACCGGTCCCCCGGAAGCCGGTAAAGACGATCCGCCTCACAGTCCCGCCTGTTCCAGCGCTTTCCAGAAGCCCGGGAACGACTTGTTCACGCATTCGGTATCGGCAACCGTGATATCGCCGGTCGCAAGGCCGAGGACGGCAAAACTCATGGCCGTGCGGTGATCGTTCTCCGGGTTAATCGTCCCGCCATGGAGCGGGGCGGGAGTGATCATCAGGGAGTCCTCCTTTACTTCAACACTCCCGCCAAGGCTTTCGAGCAGCCGGGCGGTCATCGTGAGCCGGTCGCTCTCCTTGAACTTCAGGTGGCCGATGCCGGTGATCTTTGTCGGGCTGTCGGCCAGTGCAGCGACAACGGCAAGGGTCTGGACCGTGTCCGGGGACGACGACATGTCGATGGCGATGCCGTGCAGCGGCCCGTCGCGGGAGACTGTCACGCCCGTCTCCCCGTACGTGATCCAGCAGCCCATCATGGCGAGGGCTTCGGTGAAGACCCGGTCTCCCTGTACGGATGCCGGGTTCAGGCCGGAGACCGTAATCGTCCCCCCGCAGGCGGCGGCAATCGCAAAGAAGTAGGACGCGGACGAGTAGTCGCCTTCGATCGTGTACTCCCGGCCGACGTACTTGTGCCGGTTGCCGACCCGGAATGTCCGGTAGCCCTTGCGCCAGACGTTCGCCCCGAAGTCCTGCATGACCTGTACGGTGATGTCAAGGTACGACTTCGACGCCGGGTCGTTGGGGAGGAAGATGGTTGTCTCCTGCTCCGCGTACGGTGCGGGGATCATCAGGGAGGAGACGAACTGGCTGGAGACGCTCCCGTCAACCGGGATCTCGCCGCCGAAGTACCGCCCGTCAATCCGGATCGGGGGAAACCCGTTCCTGCCGAGATACGCAACCGTCCCGCGTGCGGCGGTGATGCCCTCGGCAAGCTGTTTTACCGGGCGCTCCAGCATCCGGGAGCTGCCGGTTAAGGTCACCGGCATATCGGAGAGGAGCGCGGCAGATGCGAGCAGCCGGAGGCTCGTGCCCGAGTTCTCAAGGTCAAGGGTGACCTCATGGCCGGGCGAAAATTTCCCTTTGCACCCGGTGATCATGACGGTGTTCTCCGAGATATGAATAGGGACGCCCAGCAGTTCGAGCGCCCGCGCGGTGAGAACGGTATCAATCGAGATGAGCGCATTCTTGATCGTCGTCGTTCCCGTGGCGAGCGCACCGACAATCAGCGCCCGGTGCGTGAAACTCTTCGAAGCCGGGGCGGAGAACCGGAGATCCACGTTCCGGACCTTCTTCATCGTCCTGTTCATGACGGCACCTCCAGCCGCGCGTAACAACCCAGTTCCTTGACCCCTGTCATAGTCTTCAGATATGTTATTGCATCTTTATAACCCGGTGACATGGCATAATCCAGGAAAAATACATAGGTGCCGATACCGCGCCGGGACGGCCGGCTCTCGATCCTCGTTAAGTTGATCTTTTTTACGGCAAAGACCGCGAGCAGGTCGTGCAGGAGCCCGGTCCGGTCCCCGCTCGGGTCGATGATGATGCTGCACTTGCCTCCGTCTTCGCAGGTGCAGGGGCTTTTTGCGATCCGCACGAACCGGGTGATGTTGTCGGCATGGTTCTGGACATGCTCTTTGATAACCGGGAGATGGTAGAATGCTGCCGCTGATGAGGAGACGATCGCCCCGGCCGACCGGTCGTTTTTCAGATTTACCGCGCTCTCCGCGTTGCTCGCGGTGTGGATGACGGGAATTCCCCATTCCTCAATTGCTTCGCTGCATTGCTCGTGGGTCTGGGGATGGACATAGATCTCTGTCACGGATTCAAGCGGGACGAACGCGGCGAGGTTGTGGTCGATTGCCATGTACATCTCGCCGGTGATGAAGACCGGCTCGCGCAGGAGCCCGTCAAGGGTTGCGCCGACGCCCCCCGCCTCCGAGTTCTCGATCGGGACGATCCCGTCGCCTTTTCCTTCCGCGACTGCGGTAAAGATCCTGCCGATGGTCGGGACGAGCCGGATATCCGGAACATTCATCCGGAGCGCGAGCTCGTGGGAGAACGTCCCCTCCGGCCCGAGCACGTACGTCGTCACCTGCTCACCATCCCCTCGATGAGCGCATCGGTTGCCGCCATGCCTTCCGCACAGTAGTTCCCGAAGTGCTTCGTGTTCCGCGCAAAGAATTCATTGAATTGTTCCGGCGTCCCTTTCGCAACGATACCCGCAAGATCCGCCGCCGACTGCCGGCAGGCGGCAAGGACTTCCGGAACAAACGGGTTCTCCTGCAGGATGCTGCCGTAGAGATCCGGGTCCTGCGAGAGGAGCCGGCCGACAAGCGAGAGCTCGATTGCGTACACCGGGCTCGTGAACGCCTTTGTTGCGTCCACGTCCACGTTCAGCCGCCGGATAGACTCGGCAACCGTGAGCGTCACGAAATGGGTGAGCCCCTGCACGACGGCCATCATCCGGTCGTGCTCCTCCGCTGTCGTGACCGTGCAGATTGCGCCCTGCGCCCGGAAGCAGCCGAGCAGGCCCTCGATGGTCGCAACCCCGGCCCGGGCCGGGCAGGCGATGATGGTCTGCTTTTTTAACGACGAAACAGTCGGGCCGAACATCGGGTGGAGGCCGATCACCTGCGCCTTCGACTTCAGCATGGCAGCAACCGGGCCGGCCTTGAGCGAGGTGAGATCGCAGAAGAGCTGGTTGCGATTGAGAAGCGGGGCGATCGTTCGGATCACCGGGACGGTCCCGCTGATGGGAACGGAGACGACGACGACATCGCAGTCCCGCACGATATCCTCCGCGGTAACCGGTGTCGATCGCCCCGCAACGACAACCTCGCACCCGGCCCGTGCAAAGACCCCGGCAAAGAACCGGCCCATCTTCCCGGTCCCGCCGATGATGCCGACCGTTACCGGCTCATTTTTCGAGGATCGTCTCTTTGACCGCGATGCCAAAATGCCGGCCTCCTTCTAAGATACAGCCCATGACCCTGTCCCCCGCCTTGAGATGGACGACCGAGATCGCGCTGCCGTCCTCGCCGACAAGCCGGATCGTCTCCGCGTTCTGGAGAATGAGGCTCGTCTTTGTCTTCCCGGACTCCGCTTCCACGAGCAGGAGCGGCCGGCGCTCGATCTTGGTCCGGCCGATCACGGCGGTCTTTGCGTGTCCCTGTTCGTCCGTGACAAGAACATTTCCCCCGATCGCGAGGTCGGAGAGGTACGCGGTCTTCCCGTCCGGGAGCAGGATGTACGCATGGACTGCGCCGGCGTTGACCCGGAACGGGCGCGGCGCGACGTACGGGTTCTCGAGTGTCTCGGCATGGACAAGGAGCATGCTTGAACTCGTGTTCCCCATCAGCATTCCTTCTCCGTCTTCGAGCATCGAGCAGGTGTCCACGCAGACCCGGTCTCCCATGCCGACCGGCGTGATCGTTACGACCGTGAACGGGACAAGGTTGACCTTCGCTGCGCCCGCCTTCACCTTCTTTGCAACCGCGGTGACGACGGCCGGGTCCTTTGTTGAAAGCAGGATCCCTGCAACCCCGCGCTCCAGCACCGTGAGCGCGAGACCGGCCTCCTTCTCGTCTTTCACTTTTGCGATGATCCGGTCGGACTGGGCGACGAGGTTCTCGAGCGGGATGACCGTCCAGTCGCTCGTCTCCACGATCACGAACTTCTTGTCCTTTGCCTTCGCTGCGGCATTCTCGCTCGCCTTGTCGGTGATCACAATCTCTGCAACGTCGGTGCCGGGTTTCAGGTCGCCGTTCTTCGCAACGGTTACGATCCGGCCGAGTCTCTTCACGTCATCGGCGTTCTCGGCAACGATCGCATCAGCGCCGCTCTCAATCGCGGTCGTTGCGATCTCCTTCTTCCATGGCCGGACATCAACCCAGAACTGCTTCATCGCTTCTTCCCCAAAGCCTTCTCCGGGTCCGCGTTCTCGTGGACGACGGCGCAGAGGGCTTTGACAAATGCGGTTGTGTCTTCGCGCTGGAACGAGTTCCTGCCCACGCAGACGCCGGCGCCGCCGACTCTGACAGAGTCCCGGATGATCTTCAACGATTCGAGATCGCCGGTCTTCTCCCCGCCCGCGATGAAGACGGGCACCGAGCAGGCTTTCACGATCTTTGCAAACGCCTCGGGGCTCCCGGGGTAATTGGTCTTGATCATGTCCGAACCGAGTTCCTCCGCGACACGGACGGCGTGCCCGACCATCTGGGGCGCAAAGGAGTCGATCCCCTTGCCCCGCGGGTAGATCATCGTGAGGAGCGGCATGCCCCAGCGGTTGCAGTCTTTTACAACCTTCGCGCCGATCTCCAGCATTTTCGATTCATTGGGCGAGCCGAGGTTGATGTGGATGGAAACGGCGTCCGCTCCGAGCGCGATTGCCTCCTCGACCGTGCAGACCTGCACCTTGTCGTTCGGGTCCGGGTTTAACGAGGTCGAGCCCGAGAGGTGGATGATGAGCCCGATGTCGCGCCCTTTCCGCCGGTGCCCGCGCTTGACGAGCCCCTTGTGGAGCACGATCGCGTTCGCCCCGCCCTCGGAGACATCCGAGACGACCTTTGTCATGTCGAGCAGTCCTTCAATCTGTCCCATCGAGAACCCGTGGTCCATCGGCACGATGACCGACCGGCCGGTGTTCCGGTTCATGATCCGTTCGATCCTGATCTCTTTTCCAACCATGATTGTCCACTCCTGCGATTGTTATTTCAGAATTTCCAGCGCTTCTTCAACGCTCTCCCCGTGGTGCACGATACATGCCGCAGCTTTTACGAACTTATCCGGGGTCCGGTGCTGGAAGGCGTTTCTCCCGATCGAGATCCCCGCCGCTCCCCCGGCCATCGCCCCTTCGATCAGTTCAAGGGTTGTGCGGTCATCCGTCTTTGAACCTCCGGCAACAACGACCGGCACCGGGCAGC
>CAZNLI010000048.1:0-11900 GCA_964574125.1 uncultured Methanoregula sp. | reverse complement strand
TTCCGGATGGTGGGGCGGCTTAAAGATATGGTCATCCGGGGCGGGGAGAACATCTACCCGAGGGAGATCGAGGAGTTCCTGCACCACCACGAGAAGATCGCAGACGTCTATGTCGTGGGCGTCCCCGACATCAAGTACGGCGAGGAACTCTGCGCCTGGGTCAAGACAAAGCCCGGTCAGGCACTCACCGCAGAGGAGATCAAGGAGTTCTGCACGGGGAAGATCGCCCACTTCAAGATCCCGCGCTACATCCTCTTTGTGAACGATTTTCCCATGAGCGTAACCGGCAAGATCCAGAAGTTCAAGATGCGCGAGGAGTCCATCAAAAAACTCGGGCTCGAAGCGGCAGATACGATCGAGACGGCGTGACCGGCTGGACTCTCAATATCTCTTTTTATCACGCCGTGTAAGTTCCGGAAGAGACCCCGTACTATCCGGTACGGGGATCCATTTTTCCGGCACCTTCCGGTACGATTGAATGATTGAACGTCCCTGAATGTCCTCTTCCGTTACGTGCCCTTCGTTGTCCTGTAATGAGTCCGGCAATGACCGTAGATGCGCGGGTGTCCTCTCCGGAGCGGAAAAATTTAAAATGATGGCATCTTCCGGCCTGAACCCGTACGGGTTACCGATAAATAGGTACTTCTGTCCAAACCGGGTACCATGGAGCGGGATTGCAGCAATATTTTGAAAATCCAGAATATCGTTGCAGCCGGGACGGTTGCGGATTCCATCGATCTTACGCTTATTTCAAACACGATGAAGGACTGCAGGTTCAGCAAAAAGAATTTCCCCGGTGCGGTATGTTACCTGCAGAACCCGAAATCCGTTGCCCTCATCTTTGCCACGGGAAAAGTCGTTCTTACGGGGATCCTCCGGCAGGAGGATATTAAACGGTCCCTGAAAAATCTCCTGCACCTGCTTAGAAAGAACGGGGTGACCTGCCATGCCGAACCGCAGGTAACCGTCAGGAACATCGTCTGCACGTATAACATCGGGATGCCCTGCAACCTGAACAGGATCGTCGTGGCACTGATGGATCGCGAATGGGTCGAATACGAGCCGGAGAGCTTCCCCGGCCTTGTCTGCCGGATCTCCGACCCGAAACTGGTGTTCCTGCTCTTCTCCTCCGGAAAAACGGTGATTACCGGGGGGACCGATATGCCCAGTATTGTACGAGGACTGGACATCTTCAGGAAAAAACTCGGTACGATCGGCGTACTGTAGGGATCATCCGGAACAAGACGCAGAGTCCATTTTTTAGAGTTATATTCGATGATAGTAACCCTTCAAGGGAAATAAAAAAAACTGGAAATTCAAGACGGCTCACTTGAGCTTTTTCTCGAGCTTCTTGAGCTTCTTTGCGGCGTCTTTGCTGCCCGCAGCCGCCTGCTTCGAGAGCTCGTCTGCCTTGGCCTTCTTCACTTTGTTCAGTTTCACCATCTGTTTCTTACTTGTTGGCATTCTGGTAACCTCGTTACACCTTTGGCTGGTTCTATTTATCGTTTTTCCTTCTTAAAAATATCCCCGGATGGTTGAACGGAATACGATACGGGATTCAGGAACAATTTTCCATCAGATATGCCATAGAATCGTAAAAAGCCAGAATTATGCGAGGGATGGGATTCGAACCCAAGAACTCCTGCGAGACCAGGCCCTGAACCTGGCGCCGTTGACCTGGCTTGGCTACCCTCGCGCCTGTATAGATTATGTTCCCGGTTTATTAAAGGTGCGGGAAAAATAAAGAGGAGGGAGGCGATAACAGCCGTCTACGATTTCTGGCCGTTTGCGTACCGCCGTTGCTCCAGCTCCCGGAGCTCGATCCTCCGGATCTTGCCGGAGATGGTCTTTGGGAGGGAATCGACAAACTCGATTGCCCGGGGGTACTTGTAGGGCGCAGTGACCTTCTTTACGTGGCCCTGGAGTTCCTTGACAAGTGCCTCCGACGGAGTTATACCGGGCTTCAGGATGACAAACGCCTTTACAATCATGCCCCGGATATCGTCCGGAGAACCCACGACTGCCGCTTCCTGCACGGCCGGGTGCTCGATGAGGGCGCTCTCGACCTCGAACGGCCCGATCCGGTACCCGGATGCCTTGATCACATCATCATCACGGCCGATGAACCAGAAGTACCCGGCATCGTCCCGGTATGCCTTGTCACCCGTGTAGTACCAGCCGTTGACAAACGATTTTTTATTCTCTTCGGGATTGTTCAGGTACTCGATGCACATCCCGACCGGCCTCGGATCGGTCCTGATCGCGATCCGCCCTTCCTCTTTGACCGCGACCGGCTTTCCCTTCTCGTCATGGAGCTCGATTGTCCAGCCCGGCGAGGGCCGGCCCATCGACCCCATCCGGACTTCCATTCCCGGGAACGTCCCGATGCAGAGCACCGTCTCGGTCTGGCCGTAGCCTTCGTAGATGGTGAGCCCGGTCGCATCCTTCCATGCCTTGATGACCTCGGGGTTGAGAGGTTCTCCCGCACTGACGCAGTGCCGGAGCTCGGTAAAGTCGAACTTGTCGAGGTCTGCGAGAATCAGCATCCGGTAGATGGTGGGCGGGCAGCAGAAGGTGTTGATACCGTACCGCTCGATGAGCGGCAGGAGCTCGGTCGCGTTGAACTTGCCCCGGATATCATACACGAAGATTGCCGCACCTTCAAGCCACGGGCCGTACAGTTTCCCCCACGCGCTCTTCCCCCACCCGGTATCGGAGAAGGTGAAGTGGAGGTCGTTCGGCCTGATATCGTGCCAGAACCGGGAGGTGGTGATATGCCCGAGCGCGTAGCTCTGGCTGTGGAGCACCATCTTTGCCTCCCCGCTCGTGCCAGAGGTGAAGAAGATCAGCATCGGGTCGGTTGCCCTGGTCTTCTTCATGCCGGGGAGGTTGACGAGTTTTGCCGAGACCGGCGCCGGGTAATCGAGCTCGACTAAGTAACTGATCCAGTGGTCGCGTTTCCCGTCCACGATGAACCGGCAGGTGAGGGACGGGCATTCGGCCGCGATCGCGTCGATCTTGCCGGCATGCTCTTCCGAGGTGATCACCATCTTGATCTCGGCGGCGTTGATCCGGTACTTCAGGTCGTGCGGGGTGAGCATGGTCGGCGCCGGGCAGTAGACAGCGCCGCGCTTGATGAGGGCTATTGTAAAGATCCACCATTCGGGGACCCGGGGCAGCATGATGAGGACCCGGTCGCCCTTGCCAACCCCGTACTTGATGAGCATGTTCACGACCTGGTTCGAGAGCCGCATTAAGTCCCAGAAGGTGTACTTCTTCTCGACGCCGGCCTGGTTCGTCCAGATCATGGCAAGCTTGTTCCGGTCTTTCTTTGCCCATGCATCGATGACATCGAACCCGAAGTTGAAGTACTCGGGGACTTCGAGCCGGAAGTTCCGGTACGTGGTGTCATAGTCGCCGATGTTCGGTGCAGGTGTCCCGGCACCTGGTGCAAGGGACGGGATGGACGGGTTCACCGCCGGCCTGGGCGCGGCCTCCCTGACAAAAGTATTGCAGGCCTCGCTGATGCAGTCCGAACGGGACTGCTGCTTCTTCTCCGAGATCTCATCGATTTTATCCGCGAGGGAATCATCCATCGTGATAGAAAAACGCACCATACCTGATCGATTTGTGGTGCATTTGTTATAGATATTTTGTTCTACGTGCACCACACCGTGCGGTTGGGGACTGACGGGAACTGGTTCGTTCCCAGTGTCTCATGCCCCGGTTCATGGCCGGCACCGGACCGGCGGGGTCAGAAATCCGGGCAGCACAAAACGGGCAGCATAAAAAAACGGTGCAGGAAGCCGGCCGCCACAACGGCTCCTCTCCTGCACCGGAAAAAATGAAAAACGGTTACTGGTTCTTTTTAAACTTCAGGAGTTCTGCTTTATGCAGCTCGCCCCGCTTGATCTTGCCGGACAATGTCTTGGGAAGATCGGGGACGAACTCGATCTGGCGCGGGTATTTGTAGGGGGCGGTGTTGCGCTTGACAAAGGTCTTGATCTCCTTCACGAGCGCTTCCGATGGGGTGACCCCGGGCTTTAATACGACGAACGCTTTGACGATCATGCCCCGGATCCGGTCCGGGGACCCGACAACGGCAGCTTCCTGCACGGCCGGGTGCTCCATGAGTGCGCTCTCGACCTCGAACGGCCCGATCCGGTAGCCCGAGCTCTTGATCACATCGTCGTCGCGGCCGACGAACCAGTAGTACCCGTCGGCATCCCGGTATGCCTTGTCCCCGGTATAGTACCAGCCGTTGACAAACGACTTCTTATTGGCCTCGGGGCTTTCGAGATACTCCACGACAAGCCCGGGGGGGCTTGGATCGCAGCGGATGGCAAGCCTGCCCTCCTCGCCGACACCCACCGGCTTCCCGTCATCGTCGTGCAGCTCGACATCCCAGCCGGGCGACGGCTTTCCCATGGAGCCGGGCCGGTGTTCGAGGCAGGGGAACATGGCCACGCAGCAGACCGTCTCGGTCTGGCCGTACCCCTCGCAGATGGTAAGCCCGGTCCCCTCCTTCCAGACGCGGATGACCTCGGGATTGAGCGGCTCGCCGGCGCTCGTGCAGTGGCGCAGCGAAGAGAGATCGAACCTCTCAAGATCGGCAAGGATGAGCATCCGGTAAATGGTCGGGGGTGCGCAGAACGTCGTGATCTCGTACTTCTCCAGGAGCGGGAGCACCTCGGTTGCCTGGAACTTCCCGGAGAAATGGTAGACAAAGTTGCAGGCGCCCTCGATCCACTGGCCGAAGATCTTTCCCCATGCACACTTTGCCCACCCGGTATCGGAGACGGTGAAGTGAAGGTCGTTTGACCGCAAGTCCTGCCAGTAGCGGGCGGTGATGATATGGCCGAGCGGGTACCCGTGGTTATGGAGCGCCATCTTGGGCTCGCCGGTTGTCCCGGAGGTAAAGTAGACGAGCATGGGGTCCGTGCTCTTCGTTTTCTGAGAATCCGGGATGGAAGGGGTGTGGTGGGAGACCGGTGCCGGGTACAGGAGCTCGTAGGGCCAGCTCGCCCAGCCCTCGATCTCCCCGTCCACGAGGAACCTGCAGGAGAGCGACGGGCACTGCGAACAGATCTCGTCGATTTTACCGGAGTTCGCAAAGTCGGTTATCACCATCGAGAAGTTCCCCCGGTTGATCCGGTAGAGGAGGTCTTTTGCGGTGAGCATGGTCGGGCACGGGCAGAAGACTGCACCGAGCTTGATGAGGCCGATCGCAAAGATCCACCATTCCGGGATTCTCGGCAGCATGACGAGGACCCGGTCGCCCTTGTTGATCCCGTACTTTAAGAGGACGTTTGCCGCCTGGTTCGAGAGGTTGGAGAGATCCTTGAACGTGTACTTCTTCTCTTCGCCGTTCTGGCTGACCCAGATGAGCGCAAGCTTGTTCCGGTCCTTTTTTGCCCATGCATCGATCACGTCATACCCGAAATTGAAGTACTCGGGGACGTCGATCCGGAACGTCTTTTTGGTCTCTGCATAGTCCGTCATCGTATGCGTCTGCCCGCTCGTGCCTTCCTCTGCCATAGATACCTGCATAGTCTTGATCCTGGCCATTTTTATCTGTTCTTTTTTGCAACCGCGATCCCGTGCGGATCCGGATGCATGGCTGCATGCAGGGGACCGGGGAAAAACCGGGAAAAACGGGCGCCCTCCGAAGAGAACTGGACATAAAGATTCTCCATTAGTATTATGTTAAGCAGATGAGCATAGTATAGTGGATGCCTGATAATAAGTACGAATCCTTAAAGATCGAGAACATCGTCGCATCCGGCGTCATTGCCGAATCGATCGACCTTGCAGAAGTCTCAAAGAAGATCCCCAGCTGCGAGCTCAATACCAAGAGGTTCCCCGGGGCGGTCTACCGGATCGAGAAACCCAAGATCGCATCCCTGATCTTCTCTTCGGGAAAAGTGGTCCTGACCGGGATCCGCGACAAGGATGCTCTCGATGAGGGGCTGGGACTCATCATCAGCTCGCTCAAAAAGGCAGGGGTGGACACCCTCAAAGTGCCCCGCGTCGCGATCACCAACATCGTCTGTTCGTACGATATCGGCAAGTACATCAACCTCAACAAGGTCGTCATCACCCTCAACCTGGAAAATATCGAATATGAACCCGAGCAGTTCCCCGGGCTCGTGTACCGGATCCGGGATCCCAAGATCGTCGCCCTCCTCTTCTCCTCGGGAAAGATCATCCTGACCGGCGGCAAGAACCTCGACGATATCAAGAAAGGCCTGGACTTCCTCGAACAGAAGCTCGAGAGCATTATGTGAAGATGGCGGCACAGCCGTTCATTTTCTCTTAAATTTTCTTTAAAAAATCCTATTTTTAAATCGATTTTTGGATCGATCAATTCTTTCGGATGATCGGTCCGTTTCCTCATCTCTCCCTCATCTCTTTCATGTACTGTGCTATGCCGGGGTCATATCGCCCTGTTTACTGCCAGAACCGGTGCGTCTGTACAAAGGTCCGTTCGGCTTTCAGGATCTCCCGGTAGAAGGCATCGCCGTCGGTGAGGCTTCGGAGGATCCGGGCTGCGTTCTCGGGGCCGACACCCCGGGCTGCAAGGGCGGTGACCGCCTTCTTCCCGCTGGAGAGCACGATGTTTGCGTTCTTCAGCAGGCGCAGCTCCGTTGCCCGTTCCTCTTCGGACTTCTTCTTTTTGTTCGCGTCCGCGTACAGCTGCTCCTCCCACGGTTTGAGGGCTGCGATCAGACGGGCGCCACACTTCGGGCAGACCGGCCGTTCCGGCACCCGTGCAACAACAGTCCTGCTCTTCCAGTTGCGGCAGTGCATGCAGCAGAGGATAACCTCGTCGGATTCGAGCCGTCGCTTCACCGCCGCCATGACGGCCTGGTCGGCGGCCGGGGGAGGAACCTCGTCGCGGGAGGTGAGCAACCCCTCTGCGCCGATGATGCTCAAAGGACCGGTCTTTACCGCGATCTCCTGCTTCCGGATGAGCCCGGCAACGGCGGCAGCGGTTTCGATATCCATGTAGTCTGTCAGGAGCTCCCGGTATGCCTCCTGCTGGATGACCGTCTTGTCAAAGAAGTCCAGCAGGCGCTGGATGCTGATCCGCTCGAAGTCGGCATCGGGGTCGATCGCCCCGAACTTTTTGGCGATCTGCACGAGTTTCCACTTGAAGAGCGCCGTCCTCTTCAGGGTCAGGCGCAGGATGCCGGGCATGGTTACCGGATCGAGCGCGCCGATCGCGTCCCGTACGTCCGCCGCCCGGACATGCGAGGGCAGGCGCAGCAGGATCCGGTACGCGTCCAGCTCGATCCCAACCGTCGTCCCGAACTTTGCCGAGAGCAGCGCCGAGACCACCCTTCCGAACGCCTCGTTCGCCTTGTGCCCGGCGCAGAGGTTGCAGATCACCCCCTCGTCCGTGTTCTCGAGCATGATGAGCTGGTCGGAAGGGACGGGGGTCCGGTTCCTCTCCATCTCCAGGAGGAAGTTCCCGATGTACCGGACCGCATCCGGGTCCCCGGTATAATCCCCGGCAGTCTTCTCCCGCCGGATCGCCCCGGCTTCCTGCGCTACAGGGAACGGCACCGGGATCTGCTCCCCTTCCCAGGACGGGAGCTCTCCCTGCACCTTCCGGGCCGGCTCGACCGTCAGCTTCCCGTCCGCGATCTCGATCACGCGCCAGAGCTGACCCTTGGTGATGAAGACCGCCTCGGTATGCACGAATCCCACGACGAAGGATTCATCGAGCGTTCCAACCGTCCTCCGCGTCGCGATGTCGAAGACCGGCACCTTCCGTTCGTCATGGATCATGGAGAGGTTGGCCGCGAGGTACTTCCGTGCCCGGGCGGTGGTCACGATCCGGCTCCCGTCCAGCCGGATGAGCCGGTGCTCCTCCATCTGCCGGCAGACCCTGTCGACGAGATCGGTACCTTTGGTAAATACCGCGGTCCGGCCGACTATCTCCTCAACCTGCCCCCGCTCGATCTCGCCGTACTCCACCGCGATTGCCGCCACCTGGTTTGCGAGCACATCCGCCGCATCCACCGGGATTGCCACGTCCTCGATCTCGTTCCGGAGCGCCCGCCATGCAATCACGAGCGACTCCAGAAGATCGGAGAACCCGGTGGCGAGGATCGTCCCCTTCGAGACCGCGTTGAGCCGGTGGCCGGCACGCCCCACGCGCTGGACGAGCCGTGCAACCTCGCGGGGAGACCCGAACTGGACGACATGGTCGACCCTCCCGATGTCGATGCCAAGCTCCATCGAGGATGTGCAGATCAGCGTGCTCACCTCGCCGTTCTTGAACCGCTCCTCGGCATCGATCCGGACCTCTTTCGAGAGCGAGCCGTGATGCACTTCCACGTCACCCCGCCCGATGAGTTCGTGGGCGAGCGCCTCGGCAGTCACCCGGGTGTTGACAAAGACAAGCGTGGATCCGCCGTGCCCGATCAGGGAGGTTAAGGCTGATACCTGCTCGGGAAATGTCGTTCCGGCAAACTTCACGGCAATATCGAGCTGCTTTGCAACGGGAACCTGGACAACCGAGAACGGGCGCTCGCCGCAGAGGAACCGGCCGATGGTATCGGGGTTGCCAACCGTTGCCGAGAGGCCGATGCGCTGGAAACTGCCGGCATAGACGTGGAGCCGTTCGAGCCCGACAGCGAGCTGGGCGCCCCGCTTGCTGCCGGCAAGCTCGTGGATCTCGTCGACGATGACGTGCCGGACACCGGCAAGGTGTTTGCGGAGGCGCTTTCCCATGAAGAGCGCCTGCAGCGTCTCCGGGGTCGTGATCAGGAGGTCCGGCGGCGAGAGCGCCTGTTTGCGCCGCTCGGACATGGGGGTATCCCCGTGCCGGACCCCGATCTTCAGGCCGAGCCGTTCGCACCACCATTCCATTCGGGCGAGGATGTCCCGGTTCAGCGACCGGAGCGGTGTTATATAGAGCGCCGAGATCCCGCCCTGCGACGGGTTCTGCACGAGCGACGAGAAGACCGGCAGCATCGCGCTCTCGGTCTTGCCGGTCCCGGTCGGCGCGATCAGGACAATGTTCCTGCCGTCAAGGATGAGCGGGATCGCCTGTTCCTGCGCATCCGAGAACCGGGCAAAACCCCGCTCCCCGACACAGGACCGGACCCGGCCGTCCAGCCGGTCAAACGGGCCCATATTCCTCCCCCGGTTCCGTCATGCGGACCGGGCCAAGGTACGTGCCATCGGCGAGGAAGATCTCCACAGTCTCCTGCCGGAGTGCCCGGGAGAGCGGGGAGAACGGGTGGCGCAGGATGCGCACGACATCGAACCCGGCGCACTCGTTGAACGCAGGCATGAACAGGACGCGGGTTTCACGGGTTCCCCGGACCGTTTTTTCAGGATCCGGTTCCCCGGTCTCCTGCCGTTCCCCCGGTTTCCTTGCCCGGGAGAACAACGCGGCGGCATCGACTCCGGCACGCAGGTACGCGGGTGCACGCAAAGCGCAGCCGACCTCGTCGCGGATTGCAACGAGCGGGTGGTGATGGCCGGCAAGGATGAGGTGGCCGGCAAGTTCCGGCGCCGGGATCGTGTGGCCGTGGGTGTATCCCGTCCCGTCGATGATCGCCCCGCCAGCGGGAAGAAGTTCCCCGGGTTCTAAAAAACGGGCGATGCCGGTGTCGTGGTTGCCGGGCACGACGAGGAGCGGCGCTTTTTCGCGGATGGCATCGAGCAGGCCGGGCAGTTCCCGGTACTCCTGCCGGGTCGTCTGCGGGAGGTTATGCTTCACGTCGCCCAATAAGACGACCCGATCCGGGTCCGACTCTGCGATGCAGGTGAGAAGGCGTTCCAACCGGGATGCGCTCCTGCTCGGGATGTGCCAGCCGTGCGCCGCAAGGTCGGCCTCGATCCCGATATGGAGGTCGGCGACAACGAGCGTGCGGGACCGGTTCTTCACGAGGAGCGCCGGGCCCCCGCCGATAAAACGGGTGTTCATAGGAGCCGGACCGATCCCTTCTGGGGCTGGTAGCAGTCGTCCTCCCGGATCATCACGGCGATCGCTGCCTCTGCGCGATCCTTCGGGATGCCCCGCAGCGCCGCCTGCGCAACCAGCTCCTCGACCGGCATGCCCTTTGGTCCCTGCATCTCCGCAAGGACGGCGATCAGGATCTCCCGGGCGTCCTGCGCCGGGGCTGGTTCTTCCGGGGCGGGGGCGGCGGATGCGGGCGGTGCGATGCCGGCAAGCGCCGTTTCGACCATCGCAACAATCTCCCGGAGGTCCGGCATAGCTGTATGGTAACTGCCGATGACCGCCTGGACTACCGGGTCCGGTGCCTTTTTGTCAAGGGCGTCGGCGAGAGCGGCGACACGGTCGAGCGTGCTGTCGGCGGTCCGCAGAATCCACGCATCACGCAGCGGCCGGCTTACGATCTGCACCGATTCGGCGCGGATGAACGCGGAACCGGCCGGGCTCCCGCTACGCAGCTGGGCTCTCCCGATAACGGCAAGGAACGAGGGGACGGGGATCTTCCGGAATGTCTCCGGAAGATCGGTCTTCCCGTTGTTTGCGACCTCGATCTCAAAGACGCCTGTCGGGTCGGCGAGCCGGCACCGGATCCCGCCGCCATAGTCCGCGATCTCGGTTGCCGCGCCGACGGCAACGATGCGCCCGCATGCCGCACCTCCCGGCGTCAGGACAAGTGCGGGGCTGTCCCCGGATGGATCCGGAAGGCTTTCAGTCGAACGGGAGAACTCCCCGGCAAACACCCGGACCGTGCCTTCCAAAGCTCCTTCCATGTTCCGGTAGTATTTGGAAAAGAGCCCTCATCAAGGTGATGTCGCCTGCAACCGCCGTCAAGTGACGGTGACGCAGGAAAACCGAAAAATGAGAGGAGATATGGGACCGGACGGGCGCCAGGTCCTGGTCACGGTATTCTTCTGCGGCGGATGAGGAAAACTGCCGAAATCCCGGCACAGACTGCTACGGCAGCCGGAAGCGGCGAACGTGTCGGCGACGGCAGCGGGGAGACGAGGGTGTTGTCGAGCTCGTGGGCTTTGTTATACGATTCCCGTGCTTCCGCGGTTCTTCCGAGGGCCTTGAGAGCATCGCCCCTGCTGTAGTACGCGTACGCGTGGACGGTTGTGAGGTTTCCTTCAACAGCGATCGCAGCATCTGCGGCCACAATCGCCTCGTCGTACCGCTTCAGCGCGACAAGGATCCCGGCACGGTTAGCCTGGATCAGCGCCGTCAGCGAGCTCGCGTTAAGCGCAAGCGCCCGGTCGGCGGCATCGAGCGCCCCGGTGAAGTTGCCCGCGGTTGCGAGGTCGACGCTTTCCGTATAGAGGGCTCCTGCCTTGTTGAACGTCGTGGATTCGTCAGCCGCACAGGCCGGCAGGATGCACGCGCATAGTACAAGGAGGATAAGTGCTGTCAGTTTCATCGTCATGCAGGATCAGTCCTTCTCCATGGTGTCTTCTTCATGGTCTCTTCCGGAAGGCCGGATGTATGAAATGCCGGAGCTCTGTACGTCAGGGTTTGTCAAAAAGGATGCGGGTTATGGGACCGGATGGGTGCGGATCTCCCCCGGATCAGGAGGATCGCCGGATCCGGTACAGGAATACTGCGGAGACAAGGGCAAGCGCGAGCAGGGCGACCTGCGGGGGAAGGGGCGTGGATGTCCACGTCGCCTTCACGGTCTCCGTCGGAAGAGGGGTTTCTTCAGCGGTGATCTCCGCACCTGCTTCGGTCGTTGTCACCGTTGTTTTCGTACCTGTCGCTGCCGGCCGGGTTGTCATCGTTGTCACTACGGGTACGTCCTCGGCAAAGGTAACCGTCCTTGGCCCGGTTGCGACACGGCTGTCGGACTCCCCGTAGGAGGACTGCATACCGTTGAGGTTCTGGGTTGCCGTAAACGTGTACGTCCCGAGCGGGTAGACGGGTGTCCCGTCAG
>CAZNLI010000047.1:7583-11926 GCA_964574125.1 uncultured Methanoregula sp. | reverse complement strand
GTTTGAAACGGACTAATTCAGGATTGAAATTAATACTGACATGTGACCGTGCCGCCCTTCAACCACAGCCGGTATGGTAATTAACCATAGTACAACCACATTAACTCCCGGATTTAACCATACTACACCTACCCGGTCTCGCCATTTTAACGAAACCACCTGTCACCGGTTCCCGGGACCGATCCTCCGCCACCCTCATAACCCATAACGAAAAAAAAACATCAGATCGTTCCCAAAACGGGACGAAGACCGGTGCCCATGACTCTCCTGAATCGCGCTCTCATGCAAAAAGCAAGGGACGATCTCTTACAGGGCCGGACAATCGATCTCCTGAACGCCGCCTTCGAGATCGAAGCTGACCCGGCCCGGCCGGATGATGAGGAAGCGATATAGAAAAACAATCAGGTCGATGACGCCTTCACCCGACATCTCCCCCTGCTGAATATTGAGTCCGATGCCATCCCGGGCATCTGCAACCAGAACGTGATTCCCTGTTTAAAAGAGTGGCCCTCCAAATTCCAAAATGACAAATTCCCGCTATCCCGTTCCATATTGGGGGAATTCTGCAAAAACAATTCTGGAACGTTGATTGTTGTAACGAAAAAAAAGAAAATTAAAGGTCCCAGCGACCCCTGCCGCCGCGTCCTTTCCTCATGATGAACAGTCCGACCACAATAATTGCAACGAGAGCGACCGCACCGATGACCGGCAGCGAGATATCAAGACCGCTGTCTGCTGCCGGTGCCACCGTCGTTGCAGTTGTTGCAACGGTTGCCCGGGTTGTCGGGACTGTTGTCTTCACCGTGGTCTTCACCGTCGTTGGAATCGTTGTTTTCGGGGCAATGGTGATCAGCGAGGATTTTGTTATCGTATTGCTGCCGATGTCATTGGTCACCTTGAGGGTCACGGTATAGGTCCCGGATGTCGTGTAGGTATGGGACGGGTTCTGCGAGGATGATGTCGTGCCATCGCCGAACGTCCAGTACCATCCCGACGGATCGTTTGTCGACTTATCCGTGAACGTGACGGCCAGCGGGGCTGTCCCTGATGTCGCCGATGCAACGAACGCGGCAACCGGCTTGCCTCCTACGGTGATATAGTCTGTCTCTTCAACGGTATCGATTCCCTCGCCGTTCGTGACCTTGAGGGTGACCGTGAATTTTCCCTGGTCATCGTATTCATGCGACGGGTTCTGTTCCGTGGATGTGGAACCGTCGCCAAACGTCCATTTCCACTTGCTCGGGTAGCCGGAAGATTCATCGGTGAACTGGACTTTGAGCGGAGCATCCCCCGAGGTAACATCGGTCGAGAAGTCGGCATTCGGATCCGCTTCAGTCGTCCCGACATCGATATAGGCGCTCTTGGAGATGGTGTCGCTGCCATCGTCATTTGTCACCTTGAGAGTGACCTTGTAGGCGCCGGCCGTATAATACGTGTGCGACGGGTTCTGCAATGTCGACGTGTTGCCGTCTCCGAACTGCCATGCCCATGCATCCGGGTCTCCGGACGAGGTATCCTCAAACCCGACTGTCAGAGGTAGTATGCCGGAAGTCTTGTCGGAGGTGAACGAAGCTACCGGGTCCCCGCCGGTTACCTCGATCTCCCTCGTATACTTGTCGGAATCGTTGACATCGTTGGTGATCGTGAGGGTGACCGTGTAGGTGCCGGAAGAGTCATACGTATGGTAGACTTTCGATGATGTCGATGACGAAGTGTCGCCGTCATCAAAGTCCCATTTATAGGTGCAGGGCGTGTCATCGCACGTCGACGCCTGCGTGAACGTGACTTTCAGCGGCGCATCCCCGGAAACAGGGGATGCGGTGAATTTTGCGATGGGTGTTGCAGCAGCCGGAAGGGCAAGGAACACCAGTGCAGCAAGGACGCAGGATACGACAAGTCCTGTCCTTATAATGCGGCTCTTTCCGCTCGGATATCTCGGGGTCATTTGGATCGGGCTTCCCATAATGTCACACTTTCGTCGTAATCGTATATCTCTTTTATGCAATCCTGCCGATATAAATGCATCTTTTTAATTACATTATGTTATTTTAAAATAACTAATTATCCGTTAAAAAAAACATTTTCCGGTAGTTGTTGAAAACCGTTCCCTTCGTACGGCAGGAATCGCAGGAGAACACACATGCCTTCTTCGATTCTAGGGTCAGGTTCCCCCGTACGGGGAAGGATCGCAAGGGTCATGCCGGATCCGTCACACCCGGAAAAATAGAATTACTGGATTTTTCCTGCCGCTTCTGCTGCAATCCCTTTGAGCACTTCGTAATCGGTTGTCGTGCCTTTCATCTCGATTGCCTCGATCACGTTCTTGTCCGTAAAGACCACAACATACCGCATAATCCCGTACGTGTTGTTGGAGTCAGCGATCCTGTACGCGGATGTCTGGTCGCCGGTCTTCGGGAAGGGGAGTTCGGTCACCGTCACCGTATCGTTCCCATAGGCAAGGATATCGTCTTCCGCCTGGTCGAAGATGATCTTCATCGCCGAATCAACCAGGTGGATGTTGTCGATATGGTAGATATCGACCTGTTGCGAGATGGAGGTGATGTCGTACTTCTCGGCATCCATCCGGTAGAACGAGACCTTGTACCCTTTCTGCCAGCCTTTTTCCCGGGCAAACTGGCTGGCATCGGAGTACGGGATGTCTGCCCGTTCCCGTATGATGTAGCCGGACGGGAGATCGGAGAGCTGCAGAGCCATTGCTGCCGGTTCCAGGGTAGATACGGTGGCTTCGGAAGGCGTGGACGTGGCGGTAACCGGGACGGTGGTTGGCGCAACCGTTGCGGCCGGCCGTTCATCGAGGAAAAAACACCCTGCGGAACAGACGACGGCACAGAGCATGATACCAAGTAAGGCCAGTGTTTTCATAGTTCCGGATCAACCTGTGCTGAACTAGATAAAATTGTTTTATGTTCCCCGGGACCGGGAAGATGAAAAGCCGGTGGCTGCCGGGCGGGGCGATGCCGTCCGCAGGCATTTTCTGTCCCGGGAATTGCATCGTGGGTGCACGGGAGCAGTGAAACCGGGTTTTCTGCTTTTTTTTTTGCATTCTTCCACCCACATTCTCTCCGTGCCACGGTCCCGGGTCAATAAACTACAATAGGGAAGAGAACATAAAAATACTGACAGTGGTACTATGGGTTATCCCGAGCTGCACAGCGATGAGAAGATCCTGATGACAACTCAGGATGTGTTTGTCAAGTCAATCCCTTTTGAAGCGATCCTGACCAACAAGCGCATCATCCTCATTGACCGGAAGAAAAACCTCATTCCGCAGAAAGACATCCTCCTTGCAACGGTTGGCGATATTGTTGCGGCCGAGAACGCGATCCGCGACCAGACTATCACGCTCTCTCTCATCACAAGCTCGGGTGAGACCCGGCAGCTGGTACTGACCTTTTCGCGCACTGCCGGCGGGGGAAGGAAGCGGGAGCGGGACGAGTGGACAAAACTGCTCAAGGAACTCACCTCATCGTCGATCCAGAGGACAATCCGTAAAGTGGTACCCTCGTTCGACCAGGAACCCCGGCGGAAAGGTACGGAACAGCCGCCGTCCCGGATCGAGATCACGACACGTCCCGGCGTAAAAAAGGAGATCGAAGCGGCACGCCCGATAAAAACAATCATCGAAACCGAGACCTCTCCCCGGAAAACCGGGATGAGACCGATCCCGGTAGAAACCGGGCCGGAAGTGATCCCCATAGAAACAGAACCGGAAGTAATCCCGGTAAAAACGATCACTGAACCCGATACTATCCCCCCAAAACCGGTCGAGACGTCATCGCTCCCTATCGGCGCATTCTGTACCCGGTGCGGGAACCGGGTGCCCCCGGGATCAGTCTTCTGCAACCACTGCGGTTCGAGGGTTATACCTTCCGAAGAGCCGGAGAAATCCCCGGCAGTACCTGCAAGAGATCCGGTAACAGCACCGGTGAGAGAACCCGTCGTAGTACCTGCACGGGAACCCCTGCCAGAACCTGTGGCAGAACCCCCGGTAGTTCCCCAGGTGGTCGTCGAATCCTCCATCCCCGCACAAAAAGTTATCGTGGGTGAACGCAAAGAGCGGCCGATCGACAGGGAGATCCAGTCGATCGAGCCGCTGATCGAAGGATCCGTGCCGAGAATGGCGGAGGCACCCCTGATACCCTCCTCGAAACCGGCAGAACCGGCGCCGCAGCCTGCGGCAGAGCCGGACAAAGTTACCGCCCCGGCGGCATCGGAATCCATTGCAAAGGCCGCACAGTCCATCATCGACTCGGTCACACCCGCTTCGATCGAGACCCCTGTTCCGGCACCTGCATCACTTCCGGAAGGAGCCCCGGCCGGAA
>CAZNLI010000047.1:0-7483 GCA_964574125.1 uncultured Methanoregula sp. | reverse complement strand
ACTCCCGCAGCAGTTGCGGAAGTCCCGGTACCCCCGGCACCGGAAGCTCCTTCAGGAGCTCCTGCCGGTTCCCCACCCCCTGCCGCAGGTCCCGGATCGAAAGGCCGGAAGGCTGCCGTCATCGTGGTCGGGATCCTTGTCATCCTCGCCATCGCAAGCGTGGCATTCCTGTACTGGAATTACATGTCGGGAACAGGAGTGGTAACGCCAACACCGACCCCCACTCCGGCCATAACTCCGACTATTGCAGAGACGACTGCTCCCACAACCGTCAAAACCACGGTTCCGGTCACGAAGACAACCGTTGCAACAGAAACGCCGGTGCAGGTTCTTATCCCTGAAAAAGGCATCTGGGTACGGGTTACCTATGCCAACACCTTCAAGGGGACCGTCGGCCTTGCCGGGAGCCAGCAGGAAGTCGGCGGTACCGGCGACCGGTTCTATTCGGTCCCGGCTTCTGTGGGGATTATCGAGGCGTCGATCCAGAAGGCCGACGGGTCCGGCGCGGAACTTCTGGTCCGGATCTACAAGGACGGGGAACTTGTAAAGAGCGGATCGACCACCTCACCCAGGGGAACGGTTGACATCCAGGCAGATCTCCGGCCAACGACAACCACTGCCACAACGAAGGCAACCACGGCGCCGGTAACGGCCGGTACAACTGCGGTGCCGCTCGCAAACACCACGGCAACCGCATAATTTTCCATAAACGTTTCAGGAAAGACGGCCGGAATCCGGTTCTTTTTTTCCGGGCATTTCGTCGCGGCAGATGATCGCGGCACAGGATCCCCCCTCAATTTTATCAATTAGCAACAGTGATGCCGTTGCCCGGCTTTTTTAAAACGGATAATCCGGCCGTGTTTTTCCAGCCGGATAGTGCCATGCGGCCGGATTCCGCCTCATATATGGCCGGGATAATATAGATCGCTTTTTTACGGATCCGTTGCAACATACTAGTTCGTACTCAGGGACCGGCCGATGATATCTGTCCTTTACGTTGACGATGAGCGGGATCTCCTCGAGATCGCACAGGTCTTTCTTGAAGAGGAAGACGGGATGAAGGTACAGACGCTGACTTCAGCAGACGATGCCCTGCACTCCCCGCAGATCGAATCCTGCGATGTGATCATCTCCGATTACCAGATGAAGGGGATGGACGGGATTGCCTTTTTAAAAGCCATCCGCGAACGATACGGCGATCTCCCGTTCATCCTCTTCACCGGCCGCGGGCGGGAAGAGGTCGTGATCGATGCAATCAACAACGGCGCGGATTTTTACCTCCAGAAGGGCGGCGACCCGATCGCGCAGTTCACCGAGCTTGCGCATAAGATCCGGCAGGCTGTCCTGCACAGGCGCACCTTCCATGCCCTCCAGGCATCGGAACAGCGCCTCTCCGATATCATCAACTTCCTCCCGGATGCAACCTTCGCCATCGATACGTCGGGCCATGTAATCGCATGGAACCTCGCCATGGAGGAGATGACCGGTATTGCCGCAGCGGATGTAACCGGAAGGGCCGAATTCCGGTACGGCATGGCGTTTTACGGGAAGAACCTGCCGATGCTTGTCGACTTTCTCCTTGATACCGGGAAGGAGATTGACAAATCCCGCTATTTTTATATCAGCAGGGCCGGAGCCTCCGCCCTCACCGCGGAGGGAGTTGTTCATCGGCCCAACGGGAAGATCCTGTACATCTGGGGAAAAGCAAGCCTCCTCTATGACAGGAACGGGGAGATTGCCGGCGCGATAGAATCCATCCGGGATATTTCGGATCGGAAACGGACCGAGCAAAGCCTGCACAATACCCTCGAACAGTACCGCACGCTCCTCGAATCCGAGCAGGACGCCGTCATCCTGATGGACTGGGATCTCTGTATCCGCTGCAACCGGAGGACGCTTGCAATGTTCGGGTACACGGACGAGAACCAGATCGTAGGCCACCATCCGTTTGCCCATGCCCCCGCCAGCCAGCCGGACGGGTGCGATTCGGAGAAGAGGATCCGGGAAATGGTGCAGGCAGCGTACTGCGGCATGCCCCGGTCCTTTGAATGGCTTTACCTGCGTGCGGACGGGACGCCGTTGTATTCCGAGGTATCCCTCAACCGGTTAATCCTTGGGGAGAAGACGTTCCTGCAGGCAATTCTCCGGGATATCTCGGATCGCAAGATCCAGGATCATATCCTCCGCACCCAGCTGGATCTCGACCTTTCCCTTCAAAAACATCCTGGTATGGAGGAGACGCTTACGTCCTGCCTTGGTGCGGCAATCGCGGTGTCCGGGCTGGATGCCGGCTGGATCAGCCTTGCCGATGAAAAGACCGGCTCGTTTAATCTTGCCGTTGCAAAGAACCTGCCGGAAGATTATACCCGGCGTGTCTCCTGCTGGCCGGCCGGTTCGCCGGATGCACAGCGGGCAATGGCCGGAACCGTGGAGTGCCTGTCGTGTTCCGTGCAGGGATCGAATCCCGCTCCGGTACCGGGACAGGCGGGACCCGGCATTATGGCAGTCTTCCCGATCCGGTCCGGTGACCGGGTGACTGCATGCATGACCCTCACCTCCGGTACCCGCGACCGGATCAGCGCGAGCGGACGTGTTGCCCTTGAAACGATTGCAGCCCGGATCGGGAGCGCGATTGGCGGGATCCGTGCCGATGAGGCCCTGCGCGAGAGCGAGAAGAAGTACCGCAGGTTACTGGAGACTGCCAACGAGGGAGTTGTTATCATGGATGCCGGGTATGGTATCCGGTTCATCAACGATAAGATCCTGGAGATGCTCGGGTATGACCGGACAGGAATGATCGGAAAACGTTTCGAGGCGTTCATTCACCAGGACGATCGGGCGGACTATACGGGCCGGATCCAGAACCGGATGGCGGGGATCCGCGAGACTTACGAAGGCAGGTGCCTTAAAAGCGACGGGGGCACCTGCTGGATGCTCGTCTCGGTGACGCCGGTCCTTGACCCGGGCGGGGAATTTTGCGGGTGTTTTGCGATGCTGACAGACATCACCGAACGAAAACTGATGGAGCATTCCGTGCGGGAGGCGAACCGGAAGCTCAACCTCATGAGCAGCATCACCCGGCACGACATCTTAAACCAGCTCACCATCCTGCAGGGATTCACCCGGATTGCAGCGATGAAACAGGACGACCCGGAGCAGAAGGATCTCCTGTCCCGGATCGATACTGCCGCCGTTACTATATCCCGGCAGATCGAATTTACCCGGACCTACCAGGAACTTGGCGTACACAACCCGGTCTGGATACGCCTTGACGAGATCCGGAATAAACCCGCTTTCCGGGACGTCACCTTCCTGACAAGCTGCAACGGGAAGGAGATCTATGCCGACCCGATGCTGGAGATGGTATTCTTCAACCTCATGGACAACGCAACCCGGCACGGGGGGCACGTGACTGCAATCACGGTCAGCTGCGAGCAGTCCGATGCCGGGCTCACGGTCATCGTGGAAGATAACGGGATCGGGATTCCCCTCAATGAGAAAGAGAAGATCTTTGAGCGGGGATTTGGGAAGAATACCGGCCTTGGCCTCTTCCTTGTCCGGGAAGTACTTTTACTCACCGGCATCTCGATCCGGGAGACCGGCGTCCCGGGGACAGGGGCACGGTTCGAGATGCTGGTGCCTGACGGCACGTACCGGCAGGCAACGGTGAACAGCGCACCATAACCGGGATCCCCCGGACCATGTTGCCCCGATTATCCGCCCCCGATCATCTGCTTCACTCATTTGCCCTGCAAAGCGATACGTTTAACCGAAATTCTGGTTTAGTATCCTTTATCAATTTATAAAAGAGCCCGGCAATGATATCAGTCCTTTACGTTGACGACGAAGTTGACCTGCTCGAGATCGCCCGGATCTTTCTTGAGAAAGACGGGGAATTTTCTGTTGGGATCATGCCTTCGGTCCAGGAGGCCCTGAATTCCCCGCTGATCGAGACCTGCGACGTGATCATCTCCGATTACCAGATGCCGGGTATGGACGGGATCGCATTTTTAAAGACCGTACGCAGGCGGTTTAAGGATCTCCCGTTCATCCTTTTTACCGGCCGCGGCCGGGAAGAGGTTGTGATCGAAGCCATCAACAACGGCGCGGACTTTTACCTCCAGAAAGGCGGCGACCCGAAGGCCCAGTTCGCCGAGCTTGCCCACAAGATCCGGCAGGCGGTCGCACGCAGGAGAGCGTTCCACGCGCTCCGGGACTCCGAACGGCGCCTCTCCGATATCATCAACTTCCTTCCCGACGCAACGTTTGCCATTAACAAGACGGGCCATGTGATCGCATGGAACCGGGCAATGGAGGAGATGTCGGGAACCTCTGCGGCAGACATTGTCGGCAAAGGGGATTACTGGTATAGTCAGACGATTTACAAAAAAAACCGCCCGATGCTCATCGACCTTGTCCTCGTCCCTGACGAGCAGATCGAAAATACCCTGTATCTCAATGTCTCCCGCGACGACCAGTCCCTGACCGCGGAGACACTCCTTGAAAAACCCGGCCTGCCATCCATCCATCTCTGGGGAAAAGCGAGCCGTCTCTACGACGAGGACGGGAACCTTACGGGGGCCATCGAATCTATCCGGGATATCACGGACAGGAAAACCGCGGAAGAGGCGCTCAGCGAGAGCGAGAAAAAATACCGGGAGTTCATCCGGGACTCTCCCATCGGGGTCTTTCTCTCGGACAGCAAAGGGCGGTTCCTGGAAGCAAACCCTGCAATGTGCCATATTTCCGGCCGTTCGGAAGAGGAACTGGCCGGATTTACGGTCCATGACCTGATTCAAAAAAAAGAGATGGAAGAGATTGCAAAGGCCGCCCGCACGATGGAAGGGCCTGAGACAATCCCCGGAGATTTTCCCCTGCGGCAGAGCGACGGAAGAATCGTCTGGGTCCAGACGGACATCGTCAGGATCGGCGCCGATCGTTTTCTCGGGTTTATCCATGATATCGACCGGAGGAAACAGGCGGAGGACGCCCTGCTCTGGAAGACGGCATTCTTCGAAGCGCAGGCGGAATCGTCCCATGACGGAATCCTCGTGGTCAATGATAAAAACCAGCGGATCCTGACCAACAGGAGGCTCATCGAGATGTGGGATATCCCGCCGCAGATCCTTGCCGATCCGGACGATACCCCGCTCCTTGCCTATGTTGTCAGTAAGACCAGAAACCCGGAACAATTTTACCAGAAAGTCCTCGAGCTGTATGCCCACGATAAGGAGACCAGCCAGGATACCGTGGAATTTCTTGACGGTACCGTTTTTGAACGCTATACCGCCCCGGTCATTGGCAGGGACGGCAGGTACTACGGGAGGATCTGGACGTTCCATGACATATCGGAACGCACGCAGCAGGTGGATGAACTCAAAGACCATGCGGGAAGGCAGCGGGCGTTCATCGACGCGATCTCGGATATGGCGTTTGTGAAAGACCCGGCATTCCACTACACCATGGTCAACAAGGCATACTGCGATTTTTTTGGAAAAACCGAAGATCAGATCCTCGGCAGGAACGATTACGACCTGTATCCGCAGGATGAGGCTGAGACCTGTCACGAAAGTGACCAGCAGGCACTCTTCGAAAACCACCTGATTGTAAAAGCGGAAAAAATCGGGGACCGGACCTACGAGGTCCGGAAGATTCCCATCAGAAGGGGAGATATGACCGGCGTGGGGGGTATCATGCGGGATATCACCGATCAGCTCCGATCGGATGCCGCACTTCGCGAGAGCGAGAAGAAATTCCGGGATATTTTCAATAACACGAACGATGCGCTCCAGATCATCGAGCTGGATGAGAATACCTGCACCGGGAAGTTTCTCGATGTTAATGATATCTCCTGCCGCATGGACCAGTACAGCCGGGAGGAATTCCTCCGGTTACGGACGGTGGATCTTGACGGCGGCCGGTACAGCAAGCAAGGCGGCCAGATAGTAAGAGAACTCCGGGAGCTGGGGGGTTCGACATTTGAGGCCGTTCACAAAAGAAAGGACGGCAGCACCTATCCGTGTGAGGTCAGCCTCCACCCGGTCCTCTTACAGGGAAAACACGTGGTTATCGCTGCTGCACGGGACATCTCCGACCGGAAAAAGGCCGAAGATGCGATGAAGAAAGCCCACCAGCAGCTGACCCTGCTGACGGGGATCACCCGGCACGACATCCTCAACAATATTACCATCATGTTCGGGTTTCTTGCCCTTGCAAAGAAACAGGCGGCCGGGCCGGAGATGGAGCGGATCATTAAAAAGATTGAGGACCGGACAAACCAGATCGGCAGGCAGATCGAGTTCACCCGGATCTACGAGGATCTTGGCAACCATGTCCCCCTCTGGCAGGATCTCCATGCAATCACGGAGAAGATCCCGGTGCATCCCGGGATAACGATCGCGAACACCTGTACCGGCATCGAAGTCCTTGCCGATGTGATGCTCCAGAATGTTTTTGCAAACCTGATCGATAACTCGGTGCGCCATGGCGGGAAGGTGACGGAGATCCGGATCAGTGCATCCGTAAATGACGGGAACCTCCGTATCGCGTATGACGATGATGGCATTGGCATTCCTGCCGGGGAGAAAGAGCGGATCTTCGACCGGGGTTTTGGAAAAAATACCGGGCTCGGGCTCTTTCTTGCACGGGAGATCCTTGCGCTGACCGGCATCACGATCGCCGAGCGGGGCGAACCGGGCAGGGGGGCTCGGTTCGAAATGGATGTCCCGAAAGGTGCCTACCGGGTTTTGTAATAAAAGGACCGGCAGGGCCCGGACAATTCCCGGATCTTTTTCAGGCTGCCCTTGAACCGGTCATCGTTTGTTCTTCCTGAAACTGGAGCCTTTTCAAAGTCCATACTCCGGTATTTCCAACAGTATTCCCGTCTTGCCCGGGCACGATCGCAATATCCATTACCGCAGGTACACAATTGTCATTGAAAGGACATGGACGGGATTATGAGAAGCACCGATCGGTTCCGGATCCTTGCGGCGGGTATGGCAGCCTGCATCGCGGTATTTCTTGTTCTTGCCCCGGCCGTTGCCGCGGATTCCGTGACCCGGGGAGGCACATTCACGGTCTCGATCCTCGGAAAACCTGCGACAGCGTACTATGTCTGGCTCTCCGGTACTTCTACGATGACGGGCGAGCCGGGGGACCAGCCGCCGGTCATTGCAGATACCGTAGAAAATGTGGAATTCGATCCGGACGAAGGGCCGTACGCCATCGGATCGTACCGGTACTACAACGGCAACGGGAGGACGATCCTTGACGATGTTGCGCCTTCGTCGGATACGGTTTCAAGGACCCGGTACTACGCGAAAGTGACAACCGATTCGGACGGTCTCGCTATCATCGTCTTCCGGACATCGTCTGCAACCGCCGACCGCACCTTTACGATAAAGGCGCAGAACCCGGCCGCCCCGGGCGACGAAGTCCCGGTCAGGCTCGGGGTTCCTGCCCGGAAGACCACGGCAACGCCGGC
>CAZNLI010000046.1:0-13327 GCA_964574125.1 uncultured Methanoregula sp. | reverse complement strand
CATCAACACGGTTGTATCTTATCACTGAGTCACTTTCGGCGTAAAGTTCGCAGTCCTCGTGAAAGGGAGCCAGGCAGGGCTCCACCACTCCGTATTTCGGGGACACGGAATCGAATTCAACGAGATCCGGGAATATGTTCCAAGAGACGATGTCCAGTCGATCGACTGGGAGGTACCCGCCCGGTACAACCGGCCGTTCGTTGAGGAGTACAACGAGGAACAGGACCAGACATTCAATTTTGTCCTTGACATCTCTGGTTCGGCCGGATTCGGGTCGGAGGTCTCAAAGAAAAGAAAGAACCTTGAAGTGGCGGCGGGTCTTGCTTTTGCCGCTATCCGGAACAATGACCGGATCTGCCATCTCTCGCATCCGGTCACGTGGAAAAGTTCATCCCAGCAAAGAGTGGCAGAAAACACCTTGTTTTGCTCTTGAACGCGGTTATTTCCCATATGGCCATATCGCAGAAGACAGCCCTGTCTGCCGCCACGACCTTTCTGGCCCGCGTCATTCCGCGCCGCTGTTCGATCATCATCCTTTCAGACTTAATCTCTCCACCCTTCATCCACTCACTTACAATCCTGAAGCGCCGGCATGAGATCATCACGATCCGGATCACCGATCCCCATGAATGTCAACCTCCGGATGCAGGGTTCATCGAAATTGAGGATCCCGAAACCGGTGAACAGCTCCTGATCGATACATCAGACGAAGAGTTCCGGCAACGGTACCGTGTCCGGGTCAAAGAATCCGGCCGCTGGCTGGAGTCGGATTTTGCGAAGACCCGGATCGACAATGTCCAGCTCGCAACGGACGAACCATATGACCACGTCCTGAACCGCTTCTTTGCCGACATTAGCCGGAGGAGGGCGTATGGCAGGATCCTTCACATACAGGTTCTGGGAAATTCCGGGAATCCATAACGAAAACCGTGCGCGGGACCGGGGAAGTATGCCCATACTCATTGGGTTCGATCCCTGCTTTTTTCAGGATGGCAGGCAGGGTGCCTTTCCCATTGGTAAAACCGACAGAATAGATTCCCGTCTTTCCGGATACACCGCAGAGCCGGTGACCCCCGCCGCAGTTCCCATGAAGGCAACTGTCAGCCATGGTACGGCAACCCGTTACACGGCGCCGCACGCAAGTGCCCGTTCCTTCGTGAGGGCAAAACGGACAAACGCGTCGCCATTTGGGAACGCTTCGCTTTCGAGCTTTTTTTCCAATGTGCTGTCCGAGCGGAACACGTTCACGCCCGCCGTTTCACGGGGCTGGTATGAGTACCGGACCTCAAGCGCGTTCTCGGGGCCATGCAGCCCGGGTTTCCGGGAATAGTTATAGGCAAATGCCACCGACCACCGGTTCTCCTGCATGTCCACGTACACGGTTCCGACAAGCTGCTGGTTGTTGTGCCGGATCAGAACTTCGTCCTCAAACTTTTCGATAAGTTTCTGCGTTGCTGCCTGCGGTCTGAAACCTAAAAGTTTTACCATCGGTATGTCCTCCTGTCCTAATTTTTTTTCATGGGCAATCATGTGCTGTGACCGGCGGGGAAATTCCATCCACCTGTCCTATAACAGGGTCAAAGGATGGCTGGTTCCACCCAAGATTCCACAACACTACCCGGTGGGGATACGTGGGAAATGTATGGGGGATGCGGTATCCCCAATCTTCCTGTTAAACTGTTTATTCCGGTTTGTGCTTTTTTGGGTTATGTTGCGGTGTGCGTTTTTTCCATTCTTCAGTACAGGACAACTTCTCCGCTTGAAATTGCGCGCTTACTGTTCTTATCAATGACCGTATACTCCATCTTAGTGTTCAGATATGCTGCCTTCCCACCAGCTGCTCCTTCTGGTTTCCATGAAATCTGGGCTTCATTGTCATATCCAGATGCAGGTACATCGTCAATACGGCAGTTGTCTGCATAGAGCATGAACTTGTCACCCGGTGTGATGAACCCGTCGGTACTCCCTATCTCCATGATATAGGATGTTACATCAGACGGGAGGCATGTCCCCTCCGTTGTCTGGATCTCATCATACGTATCGATGTCGTACTTGGCATCGCCACTCTGGAGCTGGATGTAGATATCTGATAGTGCAAAGGAGTCTCCGCCCATATGTTCGAAGAGCAGTCCGTTCTTTGCAGTGAAATTGTTCGGATAGGTAGATTTCCAATCGGTTTTGTCAGTGTCCTGAATATTCGCAATGACAGCACTTGCCTTAAGGGTAGCCTGCGGTGTCTTACTTTGATCCGAGCTTAGCCCACCGGCGAATGCGCTCACTACTGCTGCGATAATGATTGTGACGACGAGCATCAGCATCACACCAACGACGGGTGAAACGGCCGATTCCTTTTCGATCCTCATGGTACAATCACCTCTTTATCAAGGATGTATTTCCCGCTGGGTGTGTGCAGAATCTTGACATCGACAACTGACCCGGATTTGAATTCATACGTATCATCTGTAACATCAAATCCAAGGATTGCACTGGTGCCGATATCGGACCCGGAACTTAGAATGTCTCCTGTTTTGAAGGTGTAGTTACCGAAATCCTTATCGGGATTATTACCGGAATACCCGAATGACATATCATTAATGAAAGGCACCCGTGTGAATGTTCCATAACCGTAAAGATCTGAGGACTCGCTTGAAGGGGTCTGTGTGTGTTTGAGGATAGTTCCATTAGGAAGTGTGTAATATGTAATGAGATTGAGATTCTTGGTTGGGATAGAATCCCCGCTCAAATGCTCAAACACCATTTTCGTCTCAACGTATGCCGGTCCCATGCCTCCGTCATCTTTCATGAATCTCACATCGATCGATGCCGACGGCGCCTTCTCCGTGTCAGAAGTAAGCCCTCCCGAAAACGCGGAGACAACCGCTGCGATAATAATTGTTACCACGAGCATCAGCATGACACCGACAACCGGCGATACTGCGTGCTCGTTCAATGTCCTTTTTTCATCGTTCATTCCAACACTCCTTTCCTTTCTTTCGTCATCCATCGATGAGTCCCGGACCATCCCCGTATATTGGGATCTGAGATTCCATGACGGGTGACTCGATCAACTCAGATTGAATTAAAACTATTTAAATTGATCATAATTATTTGTATTAAAACAAATAGACTTTTGTTATAAGAGGTACATACCAGATATTCCAGTAGGAGTGCAGGGATCCATGCGGCGGACGAAGATCCGGATAACCAGCCCGGGATCGGAAGGATGGAGACATCGGGGCGTTCAAATTCTTCTGATCTTCCTCATCCTCCTTATCATCATGTCCTGTTCCTGCGGCTGTATCCGGCTTGTCCAGAAATCCTTATCCAACGATGACGGATCCGGTGCCAACGGGTCATCCGGTACCTGTAAGGATGGCTGCGATGTGGTAACAACCCAGACACATAAACCCAGAACCACGTTCAATGCCGGGAATGCTGCAGGAAGAGACGTATCACGTCCGGTCACGCCAACACTTGTCGCTGAAACCGCTCCGATCCTTGAAGATGCCCCTGATCCGGTCCAGCACGCGACCCGTTTCAATACATCCGATGATACCTCCCGGCTCACCCGGGTGCCGGACTTCGTAAAGACCTATTCCCTGCAGGCAGGTGCAATCGGCCTCATCGTCAACGTGACAAAAGGTCCGCTCATCATCAGGTTCGACATCGACCCCGTCCATGACTGCATTGAAGATCCGGACTCCTGCCGGGGCAACCTTGCGGCATCGGCGAACCGCCCGTATTGCACGGTGACCGTGCGGGACAGCGGGACACGGGCAATCGTGGCACAGGACGGGTACGGGCGCGAGTACAGTTCGGACACGTCAAATCATGTGATAACAGTCTATGGCAGCGGGCAGTACCACATCACGCTGGAAGGGAGCTATCTTGATCTTACGCTCTCAATCACGACCGGGGCGTCGGCATTTACGACGGATGCAACATCCATAGCAAACGCGGGAACGACAACAATCTCACCGGGTGAATATGAGAAGATGATGAGACAGAGGCGGGGCGTATGATGCCGGGCACAGTTCTCTCAACCATCCTGTCGGGGTGCGGCTCCATCCCGGCCCTTGTCATCCCGGCCGCAGCGCTCTCACTCCTCAAGATACTGCAGGAGACCACATCGGTCTCCCATGCCAGCGAGATCCCGCAGATCCCACCCGCAACCGAAAATGATCCGAATGCCAGAGGATCCGAGTCGGCATTCCACCGGCTCGTTGACCGGATCTCCCGGCCGACAGTACCAAGCCTTGCAGCGTTTGCCGCCGTCGCCGGTCTTGCGCTGATTACCGGCACCGTCGTCCTCTTCATCGACCTTCCCCTGCCGGTCATGGGAATCCTCTCCCTTGTCTCGCTCTCCCTGCTCGCGCTTGCCGCGCCCGCGCTCGTCTGCCGGGCGTTCGGTGGCGTCAGGCTCCCGAAACCATTGCCGTCGCCGTCTGCCGGGACCGGGCCGGACCCGGCGGGGCCCGGCATTGAGGAGAGCCCCGGTTCAGGACCTTCCGGGGAGACCGGCCGCCTGCTCCCGTATCTCCCGGCGGACCCGTCGCCCTCGGTTATCTCGCAGTACTGGGTTTCCGAGCCGTTTGCGTATGTGACGATTGCGCAGGAGGGCGTCGAACGGTTCCGGTACACCGTCACCGAGCCGGCACTCACCGGGAAAGAGATGATCGTCCTGCAGGAGACCTATGCCCGGCTCCGCGACCTTGTCATCTACGATACCTCCGAGAAAGACCGCGAGCGAAAGTTCCAGCCGGAGTTTGTGAACACCATCATCCGGCAGTTCGACCCGGATGTCACCGACGAACAGCTTCGGATCCTGAACTATTACCTGAGCCGGGACCTCGCCGGCTACGGTTCCCTCGACCCGATCATGAAGGATCCCGATATCGAGGATATCAGCTGCAACGGTTACGACCTCCCGGTCTTCGTCTTCAACCGGGCATACGGCAGCCTGCCGACCAACATCATCTTTACGAAAGAGACCATCAACCAGTTCGTCCTCAAGCTGGCCCAGAAAGCCAACAAGCAGGTCTCGCTCTCCAACCCGCTCGTTGACGCAACGCTTCCGGACGGCGCCCGGATCCAGATCACCTACAGCGACGTGGTGTCCACCCGGGGCAGCTCGTTCACCATCCGGCGGTTCCGGGCCGAACCGATGACACCGCTCGATCTGGTCCGGTACGGGACCTACAACGCCGAGACCCTCGCTTTCCTCTGGCTCGCCATCGAGCACCGGAAGAGCCTGATCGTAGCCGGCGGGACCGCGAGCGGCAAGACCTCGACCATGAACGCGGTCTCGCTCTTCATCCCCCAGAACGCCAAGATCGTATCGCTCGAAGATACCCGGGAGATCCAGCTCCCGCACCGGAACTGGCTCCCGACCGTGACCCGGGAACTGAACATCCCGGGGATCAAGGGCGGGGACATCGACCTGTTCACGCTCCTTAAGGCAAGTATGCGCCAGCGGCCCGAGTACATCATTGTCGGGGAGGTGCGCGGTGCGGAAGCCCAGACGCTCTTCCAGGCGATGAACACCGGCCATGCCACCCTCTCGACTATCCATGCAGGCAGTGTCGGCGAAGCGATCAACCGGCTCACGCACGATCCCATCAACGTGCCGCCGGTCATGTTCACGGCGCTCGACCTCGTGGTCGTCCAGGGCATCTATACCTCGGGGAAGACCCGGATCCGGCGCTGCCTCTCGATCCACGAGATCAGCGTCAATGCAAACGGCCAGGTCGCCGCAACGCCCCTGTACGAGTGGCATGTCCGGACCGATACATTCCGGAGAGTGTCTGAAACCTCGAAAGTGCTTGCCGAAATCGCGTTCCTCCGCGGCTGGAGCGACGAGGAACTGGCAGCGGAACTGAAGAGACGCGAGGAGTTCTTTGCCCGGGCGCTCCAGGAGCAGCCGGAAACCATCATGGATCTCGCAAACGCCATCCACGATCTTGGTGAGTGAGATGGACCTGCCCGCACCGGTGGTGACGCTGGAGGACCGGCTGACCAGAAAAGAGGCCGCCCTCCACGGCGGATACCTGCAGGCTGCGCTGCGCTCCGCCCACATGGCAATTGTCCCGGAGGATTACCTCCGGGCGATCCGGAGAGACCTTGCCCTCACCGTGCTCGCGCTCGGGTTTTTGTACCTCTTCTTTGCAGTCACCGGCATCAGGATCGAGAACATCACCGCCGCCCCCTCCGGCCTGATCTTCTGGCTCCTGCTCTTTATCGCCTTTGTGCCGGGCCAGTACGCGTTCCGGGTCTATTACCCGGTGCTCGTTGCGCACGGGAGACGAACCCGGATCGACCTCGACCTCCCGTACGCCATCTCCTACATGCAGGCGCTCTCGACGACCATGCCGCCATCCGACATGATCCGGAAGGTGTACGAGGAGGCGGACATGTTCGGGGAGATCTCGAAAGAGTTCGCCATGATCGTCCGGGATGTCGAGCTCTTCGGCGACGACTTAAACACCGCGATGAAGAACCTCCAGCACACCACCCCGTCGCCGGTGCTCCGGGACTTCCTCAACGACCTTTCGATCGTCTTCGACAGCGGGGGCAGCGTCACGGACTTCCTTGCGGCAAAGACCGAGTTCTTCCGGGAGCAGGCCAAGCGGGAGATGGAACTTGTCCTAAAGACCATCGAGATCATGGCCGAGGTCTATGTCTCGGCATTCGTGGCCGGGCCGATCGCCCTCATCATCATGATCGTTGCGCAGGGAATGACGAACGCAAAGTCCATGGACTGGCTCCTGCCGATGATGTACATCGTGATCCCGCTCGGCGCAATCGTCATGATCTGGCTTCTTACCATCATGCTCCCCGCGGAGAACCTTGAGATCACCCGGAAGGAGGTCGTCGAGGAGTTCTTCGGCTCGGGACTCCGGCAGCTCGGCGATGGACAGGACGGGGAACCCTCGAAAGCCGATGCGACGTTCTACAAGAAGATCGAATCCCGGCGGCAGCTGAACCGGATCCTTGAGCGGCTGAAGAACCCGCTCCAGACATATATTACCTCCTACGATTACGGCATCGTCGCCGGGGGGCTGGTCGCCGCAACCATCTCCATCCTGTTTATGACGGGCTGGTTTGGCGCCCTCTTCCCCCACAACGTCTTCGAGGCGGTCCTCTGCCTGCTCATCATCGGGTTCATGGCACCTGTCGCCCTCGCATACGAGGGCAGGCGCTGGTACGTCCGGAACGTCGAATCCCATGTCCCGGAGTTCCTGCGCGAACTTGCCGACATGAAAGACATCGGCCTGACCCTGCAGGAATCCATCCGGCGGATCTCCGGCGCCAAGCTGGGGCTCCTCTCGTCCGAACTTTCGGTCGCGTCGCGTGACATGGAGACCGGCGCCAACGTCAGCTCGGCGCTCGTCCGGATGGAGGCGCGGATCGGGCTCGTCTCGGTCAAACGGGCGATCTCCCTGCTTGTCCGCGCAAGCGAGATCACGACCAACCTGCGCCAGATCTTTGTCATCGCGATCAACGATTTCGAGTACTACCTCCGTCTCAAGAGCGACCGGGCGAACACCACCATCGTGTACGTCATGATCATCTACCTCTCGTTCGGCATCTACCTGTACACTGCGTACCAGCTGAACGTGCCGTTCCTTGCGAGCTTCCGCACGAACAACCTGAACATCACCATGGACATGGCCGGCAACATCACCAACATGTTCCACATCGGGATCATCCTCGGTGCGTTCTCGGGGATCATGGCCGGGCAGTTCTCGTCGAACAGCATCCTCGCCGGCTTCAAGCACTCCATCGTCCTGCTCGCGGCAGCGCTGGTCGTATTCGTATTCTTCATCTGAGGGAAAAACCATGACACCGGAACCCGGAGACGAATCGGCGGTATCCGCCGTGGTCGGCGAGATGCTGCTCATCGCAATCGTGCTCATCCTCGTTGCGGTCTTCTCGACGTCGCTTGCCGACTACCTGCCCACGGAGCGGACCCCGACGGTCACGATCATGATGAGCAGCAACGACATGGCGGGGACCATCACGCTCTGGCACAAGGGCGGCGACTGGATCCGGGCGGATTCTCTGCGGGTCGTCATCTCAGACCAGAACTCCGGGACCTCGTACCGGCTTAACGACCCGGTTCACCCGTTCGTCATGGTGCCGGGAGGCCAGACCTTCGACCTCGGGGGGAACATCACGGTAATGAGGGGTGAAGCACTGCACGGCAACGAGAGCGTGACCCTCGCCACCGATCGCGCCGTCATCTTCTCCGGGATTGTCGGGAGGGATACCCCATGAAGGACGACGCCGTTGCTCCGGTGATCGCGATCATGCTGATCCTCGCAACCATCGTCACGTTCTACTCTCTCTGGAACGCCCACGTCATCCCGTCGTTGAAACAATCCTCGGAAGTGGACCACCTCCATAACGTCGAATCGGCATTCCAGCATCTCTCTTCGGATATCGAAAGAGCCGTTGCGTTTAAACAGGATAACCTCGTCTTCTCCGAACCGGTGCAGATGGGCGGGGGGGACACTGCTTTCGATTCGCTCCGGTCGGCCGGGTCGCTGTACGTCAGGAACGAATCCCAGCCGGTCTATACCCTGACCCTGTATGACAGGTCCGGGAACGCCATGGCAACGATGGACGGGACGCTCGTTGCCGTCTCGTACGAACCGGTGGGAAATTACTGGCAGGACCAGGGGTATTCCTGGCAGTATGGGTACATCAACGTGACCAAATACAGGACACTTGAGACTCCGCTTGGGTATTATACGATGACAAACGTCAGGAACGGGTTTGAAGGAGACGGATCGCTTGGAGCATTTGCCCGTTCATTCGGAACGGCAGAATATACCATGAACCAGTCCGCGATGCCGGGGAACTGTTCTGCCATCACCCTTATTGCAACAAACCTGACAGCGTTACAGGATCGTAATTTTGCCAGCGGAAACGGGTATGGCACAGTAAAAGCAAAATCAACGGTAAAAACAATATCGTGGCCAGATGTTTATCATATCAGAGTAGAATCCGACCAGACACCGTTTGGGAATGCGACACTGGAGAACTGGAATACCAGTCTTTCCGTACTGGCCGATACGTGTACAGGCAACAATATCACATACCTCCCTGAACCTCCCGGGAGTAATGTCCGGGAATATTCAATTGAACAGGGGAAAAATCCGTTACAGGTCGTGCTGAAAACTGTCTCGATCGAAGTCGGGGTATCCTGACCATTCGCACCGGGTTGTTGTCCGGGTACCTGCATAGAATCCTGTAAAAGCCCGGCAGGTCACGAGGTAATCCTTTTCCGGATCGATGGTTTCAGCGGTACGCGTTTGCGGTGCTTAAGATCTTCTTTCGGATCGCATCCGGGGAATGGCCAAGGATGTTTGCGAGCGCCATCGCACCCCCGGCGCCCATTCCCTCCTTGACCTCGCCCTTGCAGTATCGCGCAAGACCGTCGTGCCCGAGATTCCCGAACCCGGGATCGATATAGTAGGTCTTCACCCCGATCGCGGAAGCAAGCCCGGCCATGCCGGCAGTCGCATCGTCCCGCACGTACACCGTCGTTACAACCCGGGGGAGCCGGTGACCCATTGCCTTTAAAAGCGCTGCCACGGCAAGCATCTGCGTCCCGCCGGCAAGGATCATGGTCCCGGTATACGAGCTTGCGATCCCGGCAGCAACCGGCATCATCGGGTCCCCGGCACACCTGGCGATATCGAGCGGTCCGGTGACCCGGTTCTTCTGGATCCGCTCCAGCACCGCCCGGCAGACAGACTCCTTGAGGCTGACCGGGTTCATAACAAAACTGCTGGAGACGGAGGCATCGTACCCGAGCGCCCGGAGCACGCAGAGTGCCGTCGTCGTCCCGCCGGGGATCGATTCGCCCAGCGTGAGAAGGTCGCTTGTTCCGGACAGGTACTTCCCTACCCACCGCCCGCGCTCGAACAGGGCGGGTGCGGCGGGGACTGCGTCGCCGGACCGGGGATCGCCCCCCGCCGACCCGTACATGTCAAGGCAGGGGACGGACGGGGGCCGAGCAAGGCCGGCGTTGATGAAGAGCGGAACGATCCCCGTAAGTTCCATCATCGCGCGGGTGATCACGGCCGGCGTCGGGCACCCGGTCGGGGTGTTGGGGTTGCCAGGCATGCTGGTGATCGCCCCCTGCAGGATCAGCTCGGCGTCCATCGCGGGGGTGAGCAGGGTCCCGGCCGGTGACGGGCCGGCCCCGGAGATCCCCGGGACAGTCGAGAGCAGCGTGTTGCCGAGAATGCCGCAGAACGCAGGGCTTTTCGCCGTGATGTCCGGGGCGGGAGAGAGGAATGCCATGGTAGTTCGCACCAGATCTATGCACGGGAGCATCGCATCAAGGTATCGTCCGAATTTCCGGACTGCGTACCTTCGCATCCCTTGCACCTTCGCATCGGAAGAGAACCTAATAATACCAGCATCAGCGAACCACTGATCACATGTTTGAGATCGAAGCAAGGCTGGAAAAGAAAGGGATCACCGAAGATGCCATCGTTGCAGCCGCCATGGAGCTCTATGTCTCCCATGGTATGGACAGTATGGATGCTGCAAAAGAACTCCACCGGAAGATAAAGAAGTTCCTTACCGATCCCAATGTCTCATCCCTGCTTCTCGGGGCTATCCTGCTTGAGGAGGAATTGTATGAAAACCGGAAAAATTCCGAGATCAGGGATGACCCGGTCTTTCTGCTCTCCGACGAGATCATCGGCATGGCAATCGCGGAGTGCATAGGGGGGACCTATGCCCGTTTCGAGTTCACCCGGTACGACCAGAAGAAGCCCGGGATCCTGCGGAAGCTCGGGCCGTTCCTTGACGACGCGGTTGCCGGGCTGATTGCCGGCTGCACCTCCCGGCTCTACTCAGAATGCGTATGAAAGCGCTTGTCGCGATGCTCCAGTTCGCAACCATCCTCCCGCTCGGGAAGCCTGCCGACTTCGAGGCGTTTGCAAAGACCTCGTACCTTTACCCGGTCGCGGGGTACGTCATCGGCGGGATTGCGGCGCTCCTCGCGTACTGGATCGGGAACCCGGTCATTGCAGCCGCGGTTGCGATAGCGGCGGTGCTCCTCGTCTCCGGCTGCAACCATTTCGACGGGCTCCTCGATTTCGGCGACGGGCTGATGGCGCACGGGGATAAGGAGAAGCGGATCCATGCCCTCACCGACCGCCAGATCGGGGCCGGCGGCGTTGCCATGGGGATAACGGTCACCCTCCTCCTCTTTGCCGGCCTTGTCGCATCGGCATCCGTTGCAATTGCCATTCTCGTAGGCGAGGTCTGCGCAAAATTCTCCATGGCTCTCCTGACGGCAACCGGTAAACCGTTCACTGAAGGGATCCACAGTTACCTGCACGGGTTCGCAAAGCCTTGGTTCCCGTTTATCGCCGCCCTCCTCTGCCTTCCCCTGCTCCTGCTGCCGGTTGCCCCGTTCAAACTCGCGGTCGTCGTAATTGTCATGGTAGCCTGCCCGGCCATCCTGCTCCTGCTGTCAGGAAACGTGTTCGGGGGTATCAACGGGGATGTCGTAGGAGCCTCCAACGAGATCACCCGGGCCTTTGTCGTGATAGCGCTCGCACTCGCGTAGGAAACCGCCCAGATACCATCCTTTTTATCCTATTGTTTTCCGATGTAGTACCAATGACCATCGATATCGGCGTCCACATGAAGGGCGGAGTGATCACCGAACGGGATTCCGACTTCTGCACGGTGAGGATCCGCCTCCCCGCCGGAGAGGCAACGGTCGGACAGGTCCGGGGAATTGCAAGCATAGCAAAAAAGTTCGGAACCGGAGTTGTCCACACGACGACACGCCAGACGGTCGAGATCCCGCACGTGAAACCGGCTGACCTCAAAAAGATCGACCGTGCGCTCGCAAAGAACGGAACGCCGATCGGGTCGGAGCGGGACGAGATCGTCAACATCATCGCCTGCCCGGGCACCGAACGCTGCAAGTTCGCCAATATCGATACCATCGGCCTTGCAAAGAAGATCGATGGAAAACTCTTCGGGAAGGAGATGCCGGTAAAGGTCCGGATCGCCATCTCCGGGTGCCCCAACGCCTGCACGAGCCCGATGTTAAACGAGATCGGGATCGTCGGGCGTGTCACACCGGTGCGCAAGGAGGGGATGTGCACCGGGTGCGGTACCTGCACCCAGTACTGCAAGGAGCGTGCGATCCGGGTCCGGAACGGCGTCTGTGTCCTGGATCCGGAAAAATGCGTCCAGTGCGGGGTCTGCGTCAGCTCCTGCCCGTACAACATCATCCTTGCCGAGCACCGGCATTTCCTGATCACGGTGGGTGGCAGGAGGGGGCGCCACCCTAAGGTCGGCAGGGAACTTGCAACCGTTACGGATGCCGATGAGGCCGTCGCAATCGTAGAGAAGATCGTCTACTGGGTTTACCGGAAAGCGTGGAGCGGGCGGCTCCTCTCCGACCAGCTTGACGAGATCCATTTCGGGAAATTCAGGGACGAGATTACCGGCGGGAAAAAAGGACCGTGATTTTTCTATGATTTTTGGACTCCGGGTTGATCGTAAATGGCGATCAATACCGGCGCCGGAATCCCTCGCCGCCCTCGTCGTCGCATGCAATGGCAGACCCGTCCCGGACAAGGGTGTTGAACATCATTGCGGCGTTCATGAACGAGTCGTCTCCGGAAGATCCCCGCCGGAGCTCGGCGCCCGCCTTGATCTGGGGGGCATCCACCGTGCGCTTCCCGACCATAATTCCCCTGCAGTGGCGACAATAGGAGCAGTGGCTGTAGACCGAAACCTCTCCCTCGGCACAGGTGACCGTGATGCGATCGTTCTTCTCCTCCCGGTGGAATTCAAGGGTCTTCATGGTACAGCTCCCGGTTAGGGTTTTCCCCCGTTAAGGGTTTTTGGTTCTGCCCCGGTTTACCGGCCGGCTTCCGGGCTCGCTTTCGGGCTTTTTTCTCTGCCGGATCCAGTGTTTCCAAGGAGGGCTTTTTCCGCCGCAACCGACATGATTTATATAGATGGCTTGCCTATAAGTAATACTCGCACAAACTGGCTGAAGGGACAGTTTTCGCAGATATTATTGGTGAAAAATTATGGCAGCTGACAAGCCCCACATGAATCTCGCCGTCATCGGCCACATCGACCACGGAAAGTCAACCACCGTCGGTCGTATGATGTTCGAGACCGGCGCGGTACCGGCACACATCATCGAAGCCTACCGTAAGGAGGCCGAGAGCAAGGGAAAGGCGACCTTCGAATTTGCATGGGTCATGGACAACCTCAAGGAAGAGCGTGAGAGAGGTATCACGATCGATATCGCCCACAAGCGGTTCGA
>CAZNLI010000045.1:0-13393 GCA_964574125.1 uncultured Methanoregula sp. | reverse complement strand
ATGATCGCCGGCATGAACAGACTACTGAGGGAAGAACATGAAGACCGGGGCAAAAATCCTCGTTGAATCACTGCAACGCGAGGGTGTCGATATTCTATTCGGCTACCCTGGCGGCGTGGTTCTCCCAATCTATGATGAGCTCTACGACTCAAGCCTGAAACATCTCCTCGTCCGGCACGAACAGGCGGCAGCCCATGCAGCCGACGGGTACGCACGTGCGAGCGGGAAGGTTGGCGCCTGCCTTGCAACATCCGGGCCCGGCGCCTGCAACCTTGTCACGGGGATCGCGACCGCGTACATGGACTCGGTCCCCATCGTTGCGATCACCGGGCAGGTCCCGACAAGCCTCCTTGGCAACGACGCGTTCCAGGAGTCCGACATCACCGGTATCACGATGCCGATAACAAAGCACAACTACCTTGTCAAGGATGCAAAGGACGTCGCACGGACGGTGAAAGAGGCGTTCTACATCGCGGGGACGGGACGGCCCGGCCCCGTGCTCATCGATATGCCAAAAGATGTCAGCACCGGTACTGTCGACAAGGTCGAGTTCCCGGAGACCGTCAGCCTCCGGGGATATAACCCGACCTACAAGGGACACAAGCGCCAGATCGAGAAGGCGATCGAGTACATCGCAACCGCCGAACGGCCGGTCATTTATGCCGGCGGAGGCGTTATTGCCTCCAATGCCTCGGCCGAACTTGTCGAGCTCGCAACCGTCCTCTCCATCCCGGTGACGACGACCCTGATGGGGATCGGGTGCATCCCGGGCGATCACCCTCTGAACCTCGGGATGCTCGGGATGCACGGGACGGAGTACGCGAATTTTGCCATCACCGAGTCCGATCTCCTGATCGCAATCGGGGCACGGTTCGACGACCGGGTGATCGGGAAGGCCGAGAAGTTCGCACCCAACGCAAAGATTATCCACATCGATATCGACCCTGCCGAGATTGGCAAGAACAAGCGGGTTGACGTGCCCATTGTCGGGGATGTGAGGCTTGTCTTAAAGGATATGCTTACGCTGATCAAAAAGGCCGGCGCCAAGGACGCCTGGATGAAGCGCGTGAAGCACTGGAAGCAGCACCATCCCTTAAAATTCAAGAAGGACGGGGGTCTCCACCCGCAGTTCATCCTCCAGCAGATGAACGAGCTCTTAAAAGGCGATGCCGTGATTGTCTCAGAAGTCGGGCAGAACCAGATGTGGACTGCACAGTGGTTCAACTTCCGGCATCCCCGGACCTGGATCACGAGCGGCGGCCTCGGGACGATGGGCTATGGCTTTCCCGCGGCAATCGGTGCCCACTTCGCGCGCCCCGATCTTCCGGTGTTCGACGTCGCCGGCGACGGTTCGATCCAGATGAACATCCAGGAGATGGGGACGGTCGCAGCAAATAAGATCCCGGTCAAGATCGTGATCCTCAACAATATGTATCTCGGCATGGTCCGGCAGTGGCAGGAGCTCTTCTATGACCGGAGGTACTCCTACACCGAACTGCCGTCCGTGGAGTTTGTCAAGATCGCGAACGCCTATGGCATCGAAGGGGTCAAAGTCGAGTCCTGCGATGACGTGATGCCGGCGCTGAAAGCGGCAATCGACTGTGACGGTCCGTTTGTCATGGACTTCCGGATCGAACGCGAGGAGAATGTCTTTCCGATGGTCCCGGCCGGTGCAGCCATCAACGAGATGATCGGGGGGCACACGCCATCATGAAGCAGCATACCCTTGCAGTCCTTGTCGAGAACAAGGCCGGTGTTCTCTCACGGGTCACCGGGCTCTTCTCCCGGCGCGGGTTCAACATCGAGAGCCTCGCTGTTGGCACCTGCGAGGAGCCGGGCATGAGCCGGATCACGATCGTCGTTATCGGGGACGACGGGAAAGTCGAGCAGGTGACAAAGCAGCTCAACAAGCTCATCGATGTGATCAAGGTCTCCGACCTTATGGAGAACGAGCGGGTGGAGCGGGAACTTGCCATGATCAAGGTGGCTGCGGAGCCCGGCACCACCCGCGCCGAGATCATGCAGATCGCCCAGATCTTCCGGGCCCAGATCGTGGATGTCGGCGCAAAAACCGTGGTCCTTCAGGTTGTCGGGGACACGGACAAGATCGATGCGCTGGAAAAATTGCTCCGGCAGTACGGCGTGAAAGAACTTGTCCGGACCGGAAGGATCGGTATCCTCCGAGGGGCAAAGACGGCGGGGAGCGGGAAATAAAGGGAATTCTCCTGTCAGCCTTGTCGTTTTCCAACTTTTTTTTAAACGCTTCTTCTGGTCCTTCTGAGTTAAACGTGCAATCGGATCTCAGGTCAAACGGATGTTCATCCTCCCTGTTTAATAGTGTTTCAACCGGCATTTACGGCACTGTGGGAATCCATAGGAATGGTTGTCGTGCCAGCGCGGAAACAATCCGAATATGTTAAATGTTAGCATACTGCACACTTATGCTGGTACAATGTTTGGTCTTCCGTTGCTGACTATCGTGAGCGTCGGCGGAACCGTCTTGATCATCCTCATTGCCCTGATATTCTGGGGCCTGAACTTTAAGGAGAGTCCAGCATGATCGACCCGGTAGCTGCCGGCCTCGTTGCTATCTACTGTATCGCCATGCTTGCCATCGGTGTCTGGGCAAGCAGAAAAATCCAGAACATATCGGATTACGTCGTAGCCGGCAGATCGCTCGATTTCTGGGTATTTACCATGCTCATGATCGGCGCGGTCTGTTCCGGGATGTCCCTTCTGGGTGTATCCGGTCTCGGGTTCAAGTATGCTTGGCCCACGATCTGGGAGCAGATCGCAGTCCCGCTCTCGATCTCGTTCTGTATCATCTTCTTCGGCGTCAAAATGTGGACTGTTGCGAAGAAATCGGGATACATTACCGTGCAGGATTACCTTGCCCAGCGGTACGAGAGCCAGCAGACCCTGCGGGGCCTGAGCGCAGTCTCCGGGATCGTTGTCTCCATGATCTATCTTGCCGGCCAATATACCGCGATCAGTATCGTGCTTATGTGGCTCTTCGGATTACCTCACTGGCTTGCGCTCCTGATCGGTGCGGCAATCGTAACCGCCTACACGGTGATTGGGGGACTCTATGCAGTCGCCTGGGCTTCGCTTGTACAGGGGATCATCCTGATTGTCGGGGTTATCATTATGGCACCGATTGTTATCATGGCTGCCGGGGGATTTACCAACATCAACGAGGTGATGGCAAGCGTCAACCCGACCAATGTCGATCCATGGGTGACCGGTGCCGGGGCCGTCTTTACTCCAACATATATCTTCTCGTTCTTCCTGCTCCTTACCATCGGGCTTGCCTGCGCCCCGCATGTCATCAACAACATCCTGTGCGTGAAGGATGTGAAGTACTTCAAATGGACCCCGTTAATTGCGTTCGTTGTTTACGGGGCCGTCATGTTCTTATTAAAATTCGCCGGGTTTGCAGGGATCGTCCTCGTCAAGGACGGGATGATCACCCTTCCGCAGGTCAAGAATGCGTCGGACTTTATCTTCGTTTACGGGGTTCAGGCGGCCCTCCCGAGTATCGCTCTCTGGGGCATCTTTGCAGTAATCGTGCTTGCTGCGGTCATGTCGACAACGGACCGGCTGATGCTCACCATCGGGACATACTTTGCCTGGGACATCTACAAGAAGATTCTCAAGCCGGATGCCGACGATAAAAAGGTTCTTCTGGTCAACAAAATTTCCGTCGTTATGGCCGCAGTTGTAACCCTGCTTCTTGCCATCAACCCGCCGGATATGCTGGTCTGGCTGATCTGGGCCGGGATCGGGATCATGTTCGCAACCTTTGCCGTCCCGCTGCTTGCCGGGCTCTACTGGCGCCGGGCAACCCGCCAGGGAGCGATGGCGGCAATGGGGCTTGGCCTTGCCGCATCGCTCTTCTTCGGGGGCTTAAGCTATTTCAAGATCGACCTCTTCCCCATGGCGTTCCACTTCTCGTTCTACGCGTTTGTCATCTCGGTTATCGCGATGATCGCCGTCAGTTACCTGACCCCGCCGCATGACGAGAAGGTTCTGGATGAGACCCTGACGGGATGGTACATCCAGAAATCATAAAGAATCTTATTTTTGCATATCAATCACAGCACTCTTGGAATTTACGAATCCTGTCCGTATTTTACTCTCTGTCTCTCCCTGCCGGTAATCTTTCAACGGCAAGAGGATACTTCCCGGAATACCCGTGTTGACTCCGATGAACGGTGAACGCTATTACCTGCCACGTCCCATTCTTCCTGCGTGACAATCGCAATCCTTGGCGGCGGGCTCTCCGGGCTCACGCTCGCCCGGCTGCTTCATGAACGGGGCGACGACGTCGTTGTCCTTGAAGTCGACACGCGGTACGGGGGCCTCTGCCGTTCGGTTACTTCCGGCGGATTTACGTTCGATGCAGGCGGCTCGCACATCATCTTCTCGCGGGATGCAGAAGTCCTCGCATTCATGCGCCGGATGATTGCGGGAAACGAGCAGCGGAACACTCGGAACACGAAGATCTTCTACAAAGGAGCATTCGTGAAGTACCCGTTCGAGAACGGGCTCTCCGATCTCCCACCGGAGGAACGGTTCTTCTGCATCAACGAGTTTGTCAAAGCCCAGATCGCGTTCGAGAAAGGCGAAGTCCCTCGTCCTGCAAATTTCCGGGACTGGATCTATTCCACGTTCGGAAAGGGAATCGCCGAATGCTACATGGTTCCTTACAACGAGAAGATCTGGAAGTACCCGACAGAACGGATGTCAACCCACTGGGTGGATGGCAGGATCCCGCGCCCGCCGGTTGAGGATGTGCTCAAATCCGCGATCGGGATCGTAACCGAGGGATACACCCACCAGGCCGTCTTCTCGTACCCGCTTGACGGCGGGATCGAGGCGCTCGTCCATGCCATCGCGGCACCGGTGAAGGACCGGATCCGGACTGGTTTTACCGTCCGTTCCATTCGCAGGAAGGAAAACAGTTTCATCATCTCCGATGGGAAAAATTCTGTCGAAGCAGACCGGGTGATCTCGACGATCCCGGTCCAGAACCTCCTTCCCTGCCTTGAGAATGTTCCTGCCGGTGTGAAGAAAGCCTGCGACTCGCTCGTCTACAACTCCCTTGTCTCCGTCGCATTCGAGCTCTCCGGGCCCGTGCCAGCGATCTCGTGGCTCTACGTGCCCGAACTGAAACTCGGGCGGACGAACCGGGTCTCCTTCCCGTCGACCTACAGCGCCAACGCGGCACCGGCCGGGTGCAGCTCGATCCTTGCCGAGATCACCCACCAGCCGGGTGACGAGGTCTCAAGGATGCCGGACGACGCCATCGTTCACGAGGTGACGCAGACGCTGGCGACGATGGGACTTACGGCAAAGGACCGGATCCTCAATGTGCGGGTGATGCGCCAGCCGTTTGCCTACGTTGTGTACGATCTCGCCTACCAGGATAATATCCGGATCGTACGAGAGTTCTGTACGTCGCGGTCCATCCCGCTTGTCGGCCGGTTCGCCCAGTTCGAGTACCTCAACATGGACGGGTGCATCCGGAGCGTCATGGATTTTGTGAAGGACTACCCTTCACGGTGATCACCCGGCATCACGCTTAATACGCTGCATTTCAAAAACCATACCGGAGTATCCATGATCTCGGTCATCATCCCGACATTCAACGAGGAAGAGAATATCGCCCAGTGCCTCGTCTCGCTCCAGCACCAGACCGTGCCGAGGGACGAGTACGAGATCATCGTCGTTGACGGGAATTCGAAGGACAGGACCCGGGAGATCGCACAGAAGTATGCGGACAAGGTCTTCATCCAGACAAGCCCGAGGGTCGGCGGTGCGCGCAACGACGGGATCATGGCGGCATCCGGTGATATCGTTGCAACCACCGACGCGGACTGCATTCTCCCGCCGTCATGGATCGCGACAATCCGGGAGGGATTTACAGATCCCGGTGTCGTGCAGGTATATGGTCCGGTCTACCCGATCGAGACCGGGGTAAAGAACTCATTCTCTCTGTTTGCTGCCAACACCTACTCGCGGATCGGGTACTATTCCCGGATCTTCTACTACACGCTCGGGTGCAACACGGCATTTAAGCGGGACGCGGTCATCCGGGCAGGGCTCTACCGGTACATCGATGCCGGCGACGATGTCGAGATTGCGCTGCGCATGAGCAGGCTCGGGAAGGTCCGGTTCATCGGCGCCATGAAGGTCGGATTTTCGATGCGCAGGTACAAGAAATACGGTTCTGCACGGTCGCTCTACGAGTGGATGTACATTGTCGCCCACGGGGGCCGCGTCGAAAAGTACCAGTACTCGCAGAAAGACTACAAGTAGGATTTTCCTTCCGGGACCATACCCGGGATAAATTTCTGTATCCCGTTTTTTTCCGGAATCGTTCTTCTCCCAGTCAATCCCGTCAGGACAAATTTCCGTCTTTCCGTCGTTGCACCGCCCCCCGGCTCTTCTCTTCACCATCCGATCAATTTTTATCCGGGGAGATGGTATTCAGGTATCATGGGAAAACTGGGGCTTGTCCTTGGGATCGTACTGGTTGTGGCAGTCATGTCTGCCGGGTGTTTCTCTTCAAAGCAATCCAGTCAGCAATCAACAACGATTACAACGCAGACGACGGTCATTCCTGCCGCTCCAGAAAATTCCAACACTTCAACGACAGTAACGACAATTCCCTCAACCGAACCCACCGAGGAGGTCCTCACTGCGTCGGTAATTCCTGCACGACCGGAACTTAAGATAATCAAAAGAATTACGGGCAGCTCGAGCACGCTCTCGGAGAACATCTCCGTCCCGTACAGTTCCTGGGAACTGTGGTATACCGCCGAACCCTTCGCCATTGGTGGGCAGGACTCGCACTCTGCATCAGGGTCACAGTCCGTAGTATTCCCGAAACTTACCATCCAGGTCAAAGATCTCCGGTCCGGCAAAGTAGTTGAGATTGAACCCCCGGGAGGTCTTGACGCGGAACTCTGGAGAACTTCGACCGATCCCCGGCCATGGAAGGAGAAGATCTACAGCGGAAACTCGGACTATAATATCCTCGTTACCGCACGGTTCGTCACGTCATACACCCTTGAAGTGCGCGTCCTGAAATAACCATTTTCTGCGTCGCCGCACTCAGACCTGCCAGAGGAACATACGACTGTGAATAAATCCTGTCGCCATCGTTATATCATCGCGATACATGATTTCATGGGGAACCTATGAAGAGGATCATCCGCATCCTGCCGATAGTTATTGTCATCATCGTTATCTTCTCGTCCGGCTGCTTCTCTCCCTTCAAACCGGTGGTCCGGCCCGGTGAGGTATCCAATACCAGCATGGTTACGGAAATTCCTACCCCTACAGTCCTGGATACGACAACACCGGTGACTGCCGCAACAACCCTGCCAACCGTAACAATCGTAACAACCGCAACACCCCGGCCGGAATCCGGAAGGATCCTTGTCGACGAAACGTATTCGCTGACCATCGATGAATACAAGGAATATAAATTCTCTGATTTCGGGTATGACTTCCTGTATGAGGGGGACAGGTTCCAGTTCTCCATAACCTCGGAAAAGCCGGTCACGGTCTACGTTGTCGGGTACATGGATTCGATCCGCATCCAGGCATCCGACAACACTCCCCACTACGAAGAGGGCGATACCAGACTCCAGTGGGGCAACGTGAAACCGGCATTTTACTGGGAACGGGTCACCGACAGGATTGCGGCATTTACGATCAAGGACGTCGGCAGCTACTCCTTTGTTGTCGATCCGCGCTGGATGACCTACGACGAGAGATGGGCGACAAAGCGGCCGTTTACGTATAAACTGAGGATCACCCGGTTATGATGGTGCCGGCGCCTGCGGATTTTTGAATCATACGGATTTTTGTGGTTCGGAACGACAACCGGCATACCAATTGGCATTCGCTATTTTTTTATATCCCCGGATTTGATGTGAGGGTATGAAACTATTTTTCAGCATCGTAGTTCTGCTGATTATCATATTCTTCATCGTTTGCCCGGGCTGCGTCTCGCAATCTTCCGTTCAACCGGGTCCGGTGTCACCATCGGGTACCGGTTCCCTGGCGCCCGTAACGCCACCTGCCACGTTGCCGGTTGCGACCCTGCAAAACGGGATAGCCACGTTGCCCATAGCGGAATCCGGCGGAACCGTCATCCTGCATGATAAGGACGAGTTAACCATTGAGGAATACAAAGAATACAAATTTTCGGATATGGGGTACGAGTTTCTGTACGAAGGAGATACTTTGAAGGTTTATATTACGTCAGAAAAGCCGGTCCTTGTCTATTGTATCAATTATATGGACGTAATACGCCTGGAGTCTCCTGCGAATACACCCCATTACGAAACATATTCAGACAAAGTGCAATGGGGATCTCTGGAACCTGCATTCTCTCTGGAAAAGGTAACCCATGAGAAAGCGACATTTATCATACGGGATGTCGGGCGGTATTCGTTTATCATTGACCCGCGCTGGATGGCGTCCGATTCCGCATGGTTAACACGGGACCCGTTTGCTTATGAAATTACCCTCATCAAGGTATAACTTTTAAGTTTGTCGTGACCCGGCTGACAAACTCATCAGCCTTTTATGGTTCTGCGTTCCATCTCCAGTCATATCATGCCAAAGGATTCTCCCCGAAACAAGGAACCCGGCCCGGTGCAGCCCCGGATCGATCTCTTCTCCGGTTGTGAGTTTGCCCGGATGATGGGGTTTTCCGTCATCGAGGCCCGGGAAGGGTATGCCCGGATCTGTATGGCAGCGGACGGCAAGAGAAATCCCCACGGCGTCATCCATGGGGGCGCGATCTTCACGCTCGCGGACCAGGCATTCGCGCTCGCCGCCAACACGGGGGGCAGCGACCGGGTCGCAGTCTCGGCAAACATCCAGTTCATCGCGCCGGCATCCGGCGATCTCGAAGCGGTCGCAACCTATGTCGGCAACTTTGGTAAGTATTTTACGTACCGGATCGTCATAACCGAGGGAAAACGCCTGATTGCTGTTTTTGACGGGACTTCCCTCCAGATTTCCCCATGAACCTGCAATAAACGCGGAAATCTCATGGGAAAAAATTAATCAATCCTGTCCGTGATGGTGAACTGAGTATGACCGTTACTGACCGGCTGGTTCCTTATTACGTCTGGTTCATCCTGGGGTTTGGGATCATCTCCATCCTATTTGGCATCGTGAACTTCGGGATGAATCTCGTGACGATGTTCACCGTCAAGGGATTTTACATGCCGTTCTGGATCATCCCGATCGCTGTCGGGGTTATGATCGTCTTCTGCGTCGGTATCGGGTGGTTCTTCGAGAAGTACGATATCTGGAACCGGATCATCTCCCACCAGAACCAGCGGATGAACCCGGAGATGCGCCAGATGGCAGAGGATGTCCGGGAGATCAAGAGGTTACTGAAATAATGTTCCGGACAAATCACGGGCAAATGGTGGCGGCAGTAAAAGATTGATTATTGAAAAAATTCAGGGGTTGATCGACTGGTAGGGAACCAGCTGGTCATAGACCGTGTAGGAATTCCCGGTTGCGACAAAGATGGAGACCTCGACACGGTCGTCGTAGATCGTCCCCTGGAGTTTCCGCTCATCGCCAACAGAAGGTTTGTTCATGGTCGCGGTCTCGACGATGCCGTCCGAGCGCGTGACCCGGATGTTCACCTGCTGGGTAAATGTCATGCCCTTCCCGCCCCGGAAGGTTACCGTGATTACCGGGAGACCGGCCTCGTTTTCCTTCTCCACCTGAACGTCAACATCGTAGTCGTCCGGCAGCGTCTGGGTGGGGCCGGGCGCAAGCGAGATTGCGGTCACCTCCGTTGTCGGGACTGAGGTTTCAGGAACCTGCGTCGGGGTGGTTGTTGCCGGGGCAGGTTGCGTCCCGTTGCCGGAGAGGCACCCGGCAGCGCAGCAGAGCAGCAGGATGATACAGGAGATGGAAAAGATCCTGATAGTTTTCATAGTACGCATCTTACGCGCCGGAAGAATATTACCATTGCCGGTTTGGTCCTGGAAAATTTCCGGATGCCATCCGGATACCGTGCAATACAATGCAATACCTTTATTCCTGAAACATACCCACGTTAGCGCATGACGCTGAAACCAGCGGCACCAGCACCAGCCTTGCCGGTCATTAAGCCTGCATCCGGAAACCGGGGGCGGTGAAGATGGCGATCATGAAGATCCGTGGGGGCGATCTCGATCTCGTGGAATATGAATTCGGCACATTTGCACCGGGAACCAGTATCAGGACGCTCGGGTTCGAGAAGCAACGGCACCTCTTAAAACCGGCCAAGGGGACGGTAGCCGTCCGGGCGCCGGCCCGGATCCACCTCACCGTGCTCGACATGAACCGGTTCGCGCCGGACCATCCCGGCGGCGGTGGCGTGGGATTTGCGATCCAGTGTTACTGCACCGCCGAGGTCTCCTGCACGGACAGCGAGGTTGTCATCGATTACAACCGTGAGCCGATCATCCGGAACTTCGTCGAGGTCTTCCGGAGAGCGGTCGGTTACACGGGCGGGTTTGCCATAAAAGCACGCGACCACCAGCACAAGCATGTCGGGCTTGGTTCGACAAGCACGATCATGATCGCTGTCGCAACCGCCATGAACGTTGCCGTCGGCGCCCCGCTCACGAACGCCCAGCTGCGCCAGCTTATCGGCCATAACTATGTCGAGGAAACAGCGGAAGGGACGATCGCGTTCGGGTTTGAGACCGGTGTCGGCCCGGCGGTCAGCACGTTCGGCGGCATGGCGATCATGGGCGACGAGCTCACGCTCGCGTATCACCACCCCTTTGCCGAAGGAAAACAGGTTCATATCCTGATTCCGCCAACCGACATCTCGTCGGCCGGGACCAAAGAGTTCGACCTGCTGATGAACAAGGCGAGGAACCTCGACTACCGGGACCGGGAACTTAAGGCGTATCTCTTTCTTATGGATCTTATCCCGGCGCTCGAACACAACAACCTGAAAAAGATCGGGGACATCATCTGGGAGATCGAGTTCCGCGGCTCCAAGCGGGCGGAAGTAGAGCACCACAGCTACCGGATCTACCATTACATGAGCATGTTGCGCGAGCTGGGACTCGAATTTGTCGGCATGAGTTCGGTCGGGCCATCCATCGCGGTCGTGACAGACAAAAGCCGGAAGGATCTGGAGGAGATGCTCAAACCTGTCGGGCTTTCCATCGCGTTCAGCACTGCTGTCGACAATACCGGTCTTACCATCACGACCGGAAAATAACCGGTAAACGGGAATTTTTTAGCTCTGAAAAAATGAAATGAATCCTTTCGTTTTATTATACCGGAATAATGAAAATACGATAACACCAACCAAGAAAAATCAAAATATACGATAGCTCCCGCCCAGTGCACCGCTCGAAGGTCTATGACCTTCTCAAATCAGGTATCAACCGCGATACCTGATATCTCTCGGGGAGAACTGCGGGCAGGTCGGTTGAGGGGAACCTCATGTTCTTCCTTCTTCCTGTAACTGATGCAATGTCATAGAAAACATAGATCAGTGGCTTTTCATTGGAAATACTTGATTTTACTTGAGCAGGAGAAATTCAGGTTGGAACGGCTTCCCACAGATATCACGACGGGGGTTGCCACAGTGGCGGGGGCTTTAGAAGTCGAAGGCATCCTGATGGATGTCTTCTCCCAACAGTCATGCCTTTGGGATGACTGCAGCTCTCAAGAACGTTAGGAAAAAAATGATTTCTACAGTGCTCCTATTTTTTCACTTTCCGTATGATCGTCACGTCGCCAAGCGTCGGGGCAAGGACATCCGCCTTCGCCTTCTTCTCTTCGTCGGCGATAGCGGATTCAAGCAACCGGATCCCGAGCACTTTTTCCAGTTTCTTTCTTACCGCTTCTTCGGGCACGAGTTCACCCTTCTCGATCTTCCGGATAAGAAGCTCCTTCTCCATCATCTGGAGGGCAAGGTCTTTCTGGGAGAGCCCTTTCTCTTCGCGGGCATTCCGGATCCGGGCTGCATAGTCATCAACGATCTCGCCTTCCATGTAGTCGAACATGTCCCGCTTCCGGTAGGCAGATCCGGTGGCCGGCGCAGGTGCTCGTCCCGCCGGCCCGGCCGCAGCTGACGGTCGCCTGATATCGGTTCGTTTCGGCTGCTGGACCGCAGTGCCGTACTTCTCGCACCTGCTGCAGACCTGCAGCTCGGCTCCTTCGACCCTGACAAGTTTCGCCATGCCATGGATCGTCTCACCGCACATTTCGCACTGCATATTCTCACAAACACTTTATATTCACCTCGTTAAAATATCTAATTGAATCGCAGTATGGCGGACATCCTCCACCAGTCGCAGGACCAGAAGACGCCCGAGGAACTCTACCGGCTGTACCGTTCCCTCTCCGAGCAGCTCCGCGACCAGCTGATCCAGGTCGAGGCCGAGAAGCACGATCTCGAAGACCAGATGGGAAAGCGCATCCTGGATATCGAAGCCCGCAACATGGAGCTCCGCGAGCAGCTCCGGCAGACCGAGGCTGACAAGCGGTATATCGAGACCCAGAAGATCCGGTACGAGCGGGAAGTTCGCAAGCTCAAGAGCGAGAGCGAGCAGCTCCGGAGCCCGCCGCTCATCATTGGCACCATCACCGATGTCATCGATGCGGGACGGGTGATCGTCCGGAGCAGCGCCGGTCCCAGGTTCCTCGTCCGTGCCTCCCAGAACATCAAGCAGGAGGATCTCAAGCCGGGTGTCCGGTGCACGCTCAACCAGCAGTCGCTTGCCATCATCGAGCTGCTGCCGTCAAGTTTCGATGCGCAGGTCTACGGGATGGAAGTCGTGGATTCCCCGCAGGAGACCTATGCAGATATCGGCGGGCTCGAAGCGCAGATCACCGAGATTAAGGAAGCTGTCGAGCTCCCCTTGAAACGCCCCGACCTCTTCGTCCGGATCGGGATCGAACCGCCCAAAGGCGTGCTGCTCCACGGTCCTCCCGGGACGGGGAAGACCCTCCTTGCAAAGGCCGTGGCCCACGAAACCAATGCAAATTTCATGCGGGTCGTTGGCTCCGAGCTGGTCCAAAAATATATCGGCGAAGGGGCAAGGCTTGTGCGGGAACTCTTCGATCTGGCAAAGAAGAAGGCCCCGACCATCATCTTCATCGACGAGATCGATGCGGTCGGGGCGTCCCGTACCGAGGCAAACACGAGCGGGGACCGTGAGGTGCAACGCACACTCATGCAGCTCCTTGCCGGCATGGACGGGTTCGAGAACCGGGGGGACGTGAAGATCATCGGGGCGACCAACCGGATCGATATCCTCGATCGTGCGCTCCTCCGGCCCGGCCGGTTCGACCGGATCATCGAGATCCCGCTCCCCGATGTTGCGGGAAGGCT
>CAZNLI010000044.1:1679-13420 GCA_964574125.1 uncultured Methanoregula sp. | reverse complement strand
TGGATGCAGTCTCCGGAGATGACCCGCTCGATCCTGCCGTTGTCCTTCCGGATGAGGAGGGCGCCGTATTCGTCGATATCGATAGCTTCGCCCTCGAACGTGTTCCGCATCGTGCTGATCTGCACCCGGTGCTCCAGCGTGCAGGAGAGGCTCTTCCATTCGCGCAGGATCGCCTCGTACTCCCCGCTCTCGATGGACAGGTACCGGTTCTCGAATTCCTTTAATATACGGGCGAGAAGCGCGGACCGGTCAACCTCCCGCCCGATCTCGTTGCAGACGGAAGTGATCGCGGTCCGGAGTTCCGGTGCAAATTTCGTTACCGGGACATTGACATCGATGCCGAAGGAGAGCAGGCAGTGGTGGATGCTGTCAGCTTCCGCTGCAAGCTCGAGGTGCATGCCCGCGATCTTCTTGTCGCCGACAAGGATATCGTTCGGCCACTTGATGAGGGCGCCGAGATCGTACTCCTTCCGGATTGCTTTTGCGACCGCAATGGAGCCGGCCATCGTGACCATGAAGACCCGGTCGATCGGGATCTTCGGCTTTAAGACAATCGTGATCCAGATCCCGCCGGCCGGCGAGACCCAGGCCCGGCCAAGCCTGCCCACCCCGCCGGTCTGCTCCTCGGCAATGATGACAAGGCCGTTGTTCTTCTCCACGTTCTCGGCGCCCGTGATCTCCTTTCCTATCCAGATCGTGGACGGCGTGTTCTCGAAGTACCGGATCTTCTTCCCGATGAACCGGGTCTTCAGCTTCTTCTGCACCTCGTAGGGGAGGAGCTTGTTGCTTGTCCTGCTGAGCTGGTACCCCTCTTTCTGGGATGAGGAGATCTCGTACCCCATCGCACGGAGCTCGTTGATATGTTTCCAGACCGCGGAGCGGGTGATCTTCAGTTCGCTGCTGATGCTCTCACCGGAGATCGGCCCTGCGGCACGTTCGAGGATAGAGAGAACCTTGAATGCTGAGTCCGGCATATTTGTCACCGTTTTGCGCTGATCGTCTCGCCCGGCAGGGGGCAGGGATCCTTGCCGCATACCTGTTTGAGGATCGCGGACTGGTGTTCCATCAGGGTTGCAAGGTCGAAGATGCCGGTGATATCGACAATCCCGATTGCACCGATAGCATTGCCGTCAGAATCCCGGAACGGTGCGACGATCACCGGGACGCCCTTGTACGGCCCGGACTGAGGAGTCACTTTCATGAGCCTGTTGGTCTGGATCGCATCTTCGAGCACCGGCCCCGTGTATTCCCGGTCGACGATCCGTCCTTCTTCGATGCGGATGCCCGGCCGTTCCTTCGAGCGTGCGGTCACCGGCAGGCGGCTGACAAGATCGTGGACGGCGAGCGCAAACGGCTCGAGATCCCCGGCTCCTGCGTCTTTTGAGAGGGCATAACGGTGCATCGGTCAACCTCATACTCTGGTCAATTTCCATCTAAAATAAGGTTTGTGTTCCCGAAGAGCAGAAGTCAGCAATGAACGCCCGGGACGGGTATTCGTGGATGCTTGTTACGACAACCCGCCCGGATCCGACCTTCTCATCGAGCAGCACTGCCCGGTCCGCCGAAGATCCGGCAGGGGTGCCGTTGTAGCCGGTGAAGTACCCGTCGCACTCGATGCATCCGGCATCGTAATCCGCGAGGATCCCCCCGGCGTTGCCGGGTTCCGGGCAGGCAACGGAGCGTTCCCCGTAGTCATGGTGGTACTGGAGCGGGAAGGGGAGCCAGTCGTAGGTGTCCGGCTTGTCGATCGCAGCCCCGAAGACCAGCAGGTTGCCCCCGTTCTCAACGAACCGCTCGATCCGTCCCTCCGATGCACGCAGCGCCGGGAGGACGTGCGAGTACTGCGGGTTTCCAAATCCCGTCGGGATGATCAGGCAGTTGAACGTGCCCCTGAAGAACGGCGCGGCAAGCAGGTGGGGCGTTATAACCTCGCAGGCAATCCCGCAGTCTTCGAGATACCGGCAGAAATGCTGCCGGGTCTCCCAGACAAAACCGGCGCGGCAGCTCATCCCTTGATCACCCCGACCGGTTCCAGGCGGGCGACAAGCCTCGATAACCCGGCCTCGTGGACGACCCGCACGACCTCCGTGCTTGGCTTGTAGACATCCGGGGCCTCGTCCGAGATTGCAGCCTCGTTGGGCGCCCGCACGTAGATGCCCTGCCGGGCGAGGCCGGCGGCAACCTCTTTTCCGGAGATCTTCTTCTTGGCCTGCGACCGGCTCATGACCCGTCCTGACCCATGGCAGGTGCTGCCAAACGTCTTCTCCATCGCCCCCTGTGTTCCTTTCAGGACAAAGGAGGGTGTTCCCATGCTGCCGGGGATGATGACCGGCTGGCCGATCCCGGCAAGTTCCGGCGGGATGTCCCGGCACCCGGGCCCGAACGCCCGGGTGGCTCCCTTGCGGTGGACGCAGACCGGGCCTTTCCGGCCGCCGTCTTCATGCTCCTCGATCTTCGCGACGTTATGGGCGACATCGTAGATAAGGGGCATCTCTTCGTAGGGAACAGAGAAGATCTTCCGGAACACCTCCCGTGCGGCATGGGTGATCAGCTGCCGGTTTGCCCATGCATAGTTTGCCGAAGCCGCCATGGCGCCGAAATATGCCTTGCCCTCCGGGGACGACACCGGGGCGCAGGCGAGCTGCCGGTCGGGGAGTTTTATGTTGTACCTCTTTGTCGCCCCTTCAAGAATTGCGATATGGTCGGTGCAGACCTGGTGGCCGAGGCCCCGGGACCCGCAGTGGATCATGCAGCAGACCTGCCCTTCCACAATGCCAAACGCCTGCGCCGCGGCCGGATCATAGATCTCCCGCACGACCTGCACTTCGAGGAAATGGTTGCCGGACCCGAGCGTGCCCCCCTGCGGGACACCCCGCTGCCGGGCTTTCGCGGAGACGGGTTTTGTATCCGCCGCCTTCATGAACCCGTTCTCCTCGCACCGGGTGAGATCCCCGGGAAGGCCGAATCCGGATTCGACGGCATACCGGGCACCCTTCGTCATCATCCCGTCGAGCGCCCGTGCGTCCATCCGGAGCGAGCTCTTCGCGCCTACGCCGGTCGGGACCGCCTGGTACAGGGCATCCACAAGGTCGCGCCGGCCTGCCACATCCTTGTAACCGAGAGGCGTTGCGAGCAGCCGGACGCCGCAGTTGATGTCAAACCCTACACCGCCGGGGGAGATCACCCCTTCTGTCATGTCGAACGCGGCAACGCCGCCGATGGGGAATCCGTAGCCCCAGTGGATATCGGGCATGGCAAGGGAGTTCCGGAGGATCCCCGGGAGTGTCGCGACATTCGCGAGCTGCCGGATCGCCCCTTCTTCAAGGGTTGCCGCAAGCGAATCCGAGAGGTAGAACCGCCCGGGCACCCGCATGCCCGGCACAAACCCGACCGGCACCTCCCATTCCAGATCGCTCTTTTTCTGTATTCCCGCAAGCATCAGAATCTCCTCCCGGTTATGGTACGCGTTCTCTTACCTGTTTTTCCCCGGACTGTATTTCAGGTATCTCGTTCCCGCTATACATCAAATACGATCTCTGCGATACAGCCGTTCGCATCCTGCTCAATTCTCAGGCCGGAGAACGAGATACCTTTGACCTCCGTCCCGCCGGCATGGCGCGCCGGATCGAACGGTTCGCCGGAGAGGACCGCATGCAGGGTATGTTCCTTCTCCAGAACCTGCACGGTTGCACCGGTAAAGACGATCCTGTCGACTTCCGAGACGAAGAGGACGTCCGAAAGAAAGTTCCGCAGCAGGGAACCGGTATCGTCTCCCGACGCATCGATCTCCCGGGTTAATTGGCCTTTAAGTCCGGAACTGACGGGTTCTTTCCCGTACATCACCTGCATGAGCGCATTCGTCAGATCGGCAAAGATGCCGTCAAGGGTTGCTGCACGGGCACGGATCCTGACATCGGCGGTATGCGGGAGTTCTTCAAAACTCATGCAGGATCAAACCCGGAGAATTCAGGGTCGTCGTAGAACGGGATCATATCCGCGCTGATGGAGTGGAGATACCGTGCCTGGTGGATGGAGACATAGATCATGCTTTTGCCGGCCCTGATGAGGAGATCCGACTTTTTCGGGGGCTTGATACGGACCGAGAGGAGAACCGGCCCCCCGCACGAGGTGCAGATCCGGTAGTCCCCGCCGCGTTTTGCGATATAGTCCATAACGTCGGGATCGACGGTTATGTCGCGCAAATACGGGCTCTCAACCGGGCGGGGACACATGATGCTCATTTTGTTGGCGATATGCCATGAAAAAAGTAATGGTAAGGCGGGATTTACGCTGTGCCCACGATCCTTACCACGATGTCGACATACTTTTCCTTGAGCTGGTACGAGCTTACGCCATCCGCATCCCTGGTTGTGTGCAGGATGCCGATGCGCGAAGCGATGATCCCTACCATCGATGCAACCGCGTGGAAGGTCACGGCAAACTCCTTCCGGAGCGCCGCAACCATGTCCGCGATCGTCATCGAGCTGGTTTTTACAAAGAGGCGGAGAAGTTCGCGCCGGAGGCCGGTCTTATCCCGAGAGAGATAGGAGCGCAGGCGCGCTTCAATGATCCTCTTGATCTCTTGCGGAGATCTCATACTGTGACATTCGCGGCAATCATTATATAAACTTTCTGGATTTTCCCATTCTGCATTTCCTTATTTCTGCGCGTTTAAAATCGCAAGGGTAGCGCAAAATGCCGCGCAAATTCCAAAAAATCCATGGGGCTCCGGATTGCACCCTCCTGGCATTCGGGAATCCTTTGCGCATGTTGTTTTATAATCGATGGTTGACAGAAGTGTAACCTATGGGACTGGTCAATTACAATATTGAAAAATACTCCACGCTCCAGCTGATGGCGATCCCGGCCATCCTGCTGGTGATATCGCTGGTGGTGGTTTCCCTCACCCTGCTGTCAACAGGGATGCCGGTGAAACCCGGCATCGAGTACGCGGGGGGGTATTCCTATACGGTTGTCACCACCCAGGGTGACGACCAGATCCGGGCGGTCTTTACCGGGTACCCGCTCGTTGCCGTGAAGGGCGGACTTTCCGCAACCGAGAAACAGCTCCAGTTCGGGCCCATGGACGAAGCAACGCTTGCCTCCTTATCAAAGGTTGTATCACAGAACTACCCGGACCATGAGGCCGTCAGTTCGATCGATGCGACGTTCGGTGCGTCCAACCAGTCGATGGCAGCTCTTGCGCTCATCATTTCGTTCATCGGCATGTCGATCGTTGTCTTCATCACGTTCCGGACCTTCATCCCGTCGCTCGCCGTTGTCCTGTCGGCGTTTGCTGACATGGTGATGACGGCTGCCGTAATGAACATCGCCGGCATCGAGCTGACCCTTGGGACAACCGCGGCGCTCCTGATGCTGATCGGGTATTCGGTGGACTCCGATATCCTCTTAACAACCCGTGTCCTGAAGCGGCAGGGAAAGCTCACCGACAAGCTTACCGGCGCATTCCATACCGGGATGATTATGACCTCAACGACCTTTGCCGCCGTTGCCGCGATGTTTGTCGCATCGTGGATCGGCAATGTCGAGATCATGTGGGAGATCTCCGCGGTGCTCCTTATCGGGCTTGCGGCCGATGTCCTGAACACATGGCTTACGAACGCGGCAATTCTCCAGTGGTACGTGAATAAGAGTGCAAAGACCGGAGGCAGAAAATGAACGCGGGCGAGATAAAGAAACTCCTCCTCGACTGGAGGGTTGCACTGCTGATTGTGCTCATTGTCCTGTCTGTCGTTGCAATCTGGCCCCATTTTGACAGCAACGGCAAGTTTGCGACGAACCTCCAGTACGGGCTCGATCTCCAGCAGGGGGCCTGGATCCAGCTGGAGTACCGTGCGGAAGTTGTCGGCTTCATGAGCGATGGTTCGATCGACAAGCTGGTAACAAACCTGTCGCAGAACCTCGACACCGAGGTAACCGCGGTCGATGAGAGCCACCTGGAGATCCGGAAATACTATACGCAGGCCGAACTCGAACCGTACTTCGCTGCCGAGGGTGCAACGATAACCTCGTACCAGCAGGGCGTGTCAAAGGCGACGGCAGAGGAATCCAAGACGATCCTCGAGAACAAGATCAACTCGATGGGTACGAAGGACGCAAAGGTCAACACCCTCACCGGGCTCAACAACGTCGCCCGGTACGTCCGCATCGAGATGGCCGGCATGAACATGCAGGAAGCGGAGGATATCGTCGGTAAACAGGGCAAGTTCGAGATCCGGATCCAGACGGTGGGCAACCAGTCCGAGCACGTCCTCTGGGGCGATGCGATAACCTCCGTCGGGACCGAGACCAAGAGTGCTACCGAGGGCAATGTCTGGGGCGTCCCGTTCACGATCAGCGAGGCGGGAGCAAAATCCCTGCAGGAAGCAGCCATCAGGTACGGCCTGACCACGGATCCGGAGAACCATTACCTCACCATGATCCTGGATAACGAGACCGTCTTCTCAGCCCCGATGGAAGCGTCGGCGGCACGGAGCCTTGCAACCACGCCCAACCGGCAGTGGCAGGCAACGACCGGCACCGGGGCCGCCGGGCAGGCAGCCGCCGAGAAGCTCAAGATCCATCTCCATGCAGGAGCGCTCCCCGTTGACGTGAAGATCGCCGGCAGCGGCACGGTCACGGCAGAGCAGGGACAGCAGAACATGTCGACCTCGGTCTTAGCCGGGATCTTCGCTCTCATCGTCGTCGGTATCGTGATCTACTTCCGGTACCGCGAGCCGGGTATCGTGCTGCCCATGGTGCTCACCAACGCCTCCGAGATGATCATCCTGCTCGGGTTCACCGCCGCGATCCAGTTCCAGCTCGATCTCCCGACAATCGCCGGTCTTATTGCCGTGCTCGGTACGGGTATCGACCAGCTCGTCATCATCACGGACGAGATCCTGCATGAAGGGAAGGTGCCGTCGCCGAACCTGTACCTGAAACGGCTTGCACGGGCGCTTGCCATCATCGTTGCGGCAGCGGCAACGGTCTTCATCGCCATGGTGCCGCTGATGGTGATGCCGTTAACAACGCTGCGTGGATTTGCCATCATCACGATCATGGGCGTGCTCGTCGGGGTTATCATCACCCGTCCCGCCTATGGCAGGATCATCATGTCGATCCTCTCGAAATAATTGCATACCTTTATCTTTTTTTTTATCGACTACTCTACCGGAGTGCGCAATGACAAAACCGGTACTGTATGACTTTTTTGCAACGTGGTGCGGCCCCTGCCGGATGCAGACCCCGATCATCGAGCAGCTGGAGAAGAAGATGGGGGATGCAGTCGATTTCCGGAAGATCGACGTGGACCAGAACATGGACCTTGCCGAGAAGTTCGGCATCCGTGTCGTGCCGACCCTGATCATCGAGAAGGACGGGAAGGTCGTCCACCAGATGGAAGGCGTGACCGATGCGGCGACCCTCGAGAACCTCCTGCACCCGCTGGTGACAGGATGAAGATCGGCATCGTCGGCGGGACCGGCGACATCGGCGAGGGCATGGCGTGGCGCCTTGCCCCCCATCACGAGGTGATCGTCGGTTCGCGCGAGAAGGAGAAGGCAGAGCAGAGCTGCCAGGCGGGAATCGAGCTCCTGCGCAGCCGGGGGCAGGCTTGTTTTTTAAAGGGCGTCTCCAACCAGGAGGCGATCGATGCAGCGGATATCGTGATCCTTGCTATCCCATTCAAACATCTTGCCGGGACACTTGAAACCCTCCACGGGTTCGAGAACAAGATCGTGGTAAGCCCGGTGAACCCGATGGAAAAGCGGGACTATTTTGTCTTTGTTCCGCCTGCGGAAGGCTCTGCCGCCCTGCTCGTGAAGAAAATGCTGCCGGGCGCCCGGGTCTGCTCGGCATTCAACGTGATTGCCGCCAACAAGTGGCGCGCCCTTGACGAGGAACTCGCATACTCGGTGCCGGTCTGCAGCGACGATGCGGAGGCAAAAGCACAGGTGATGAAGCTTGTGAACTCGGTCTCGCAGATGAAGGCCTTCGATGCCGGCCCGCTCGCGGTTTCTGCGATGGTCGAGTCCTTAACGCCGCTCCTCCTCAACATCGCGCGGTACAACAAGATGCGGGATGTCGGGATCCAGTTCCGGTAGACAATGACCTTTTTTTCCGGGCTGGGCCGGGCGGGAACGCACGGCAGGAACGTTGCGGACTTTACGCGGATCGGAAAGCGGCTCGTTGTCGAACACCTTGTCGGGGCAAATTTCGGCAACATGAGCATGCGGACGGGAAAGGAAGGGTTCCTCATCAAGCGCACCGGGGCGTACCTTGACGACCCGGGTACCCCGGTCTTTGTCCCGTACCTCGGTTTTGTCTCGTCGGAAGCATCGAGCGAGTACCGGGTCCACCGGGAAGTCTACCGGCTGACACCGTACTATGCCATCGTGCACGCCCATCCCCCGTATGCGATTGCCGCCTCGCTCCAGCGTGACGAGATCGACCCCCTCGACTCGGAAGGGCGGATGTTCTGCCCGAAGATCCCGGTCGTTGACGGGGAGCCGGGCACCGACGAGCTTGCCCGGAATGTCGGGGCCGGTCTTACGCAGGCACCCGTCGTGATTGCCCGGGGCCACGGGACGTTTGCCGGCGGAAGTGACCTTGACCAGGCATATATCTACACGTCCCTTGCCGAGCATGCCTGCCGGGTGATCGCGTTTGCCGGGTATTTCCGGTAATCAATGCATCACAGCGATAATCGTTTATATCCCTGTTTTTCTCTTAACCGGCCAAATCTTGACAAAATCTTGACAAAAAAGGATATCCGGCGTTATTTCTGCTGCTTTGGCGGCTGGAGGAGCTGGATCTCGCGGATGATCTCGCGGTGGAAGACCAGCAGCATGTCGGAGATCATGCCGAACATGAAGATCTCGATACCGACGACGATGAGGAGGACAGTAAGGATCGTGAGGGGTATGTGCTCGATATTCTGGGTCCATTCAAGGATGACGTAGATCCCGATCAGTACTCCTAAAAAGCTCGTGAAGATCCCGATCATCCCGAAGTAGAACATCGGGTTGTTGACCCGGGCGAGCCGGTAGATGGTGCTCACGATCCGGATCCCGTCGTGGAAGGGGGAGAGCTTGGTTGCGGTCCCGGGGCGGCGGAGGTACTTGATGGGCACGACCATGATCCGCTGCCCGTTGCGCACGGCCTCGACCGACATCTCCGTCTCGATCTCAAAGCCGGTCTCCGTCAGGTGCATCTGCTGGACGGCAAGCCGGCTGAACGCCCTGTATCCCGAGAGGATATCGTGCAGGTCACGGCTGTGGGCAATCTTGAAAAGGAGGTTGAGCATGTGGTTGCCAAAGAGGTTCAGGCGCGAGAACGATCCCTCCTCGGCGTTGATCAGCCGGTCCCCGATCACCTGGTCGAACCCGAGGAAGAGCGGGGTTAACATCTTCTCGGCATCCCGTGCAGAGTACGTGCCGTCGCCGTCCAGCATCAGGATGTAGGGCTGCTCGATGATCTCGAAGGCTTCCGTGATAGCGTTGCCTTTCCCTTTTCCCGACTGGGTTTTGACGGTTGCACCGGCTTCGCGGGCATTTTTGACCGTGCTGTCCGTGCTTTTGCCGTCCATGACAAGGATGTTGTCGTATCCCTGCGCCTTGAATTCCCGCACGACCGGGCCGATGGTCTGCCCTTCGTTTAATGTGGGGATCAGGATACAGACTTCGTCTTTGGAAAATTTCATTGGTATAGTATTTTTAACCCTCAGTCATAAGTGCTTCTATGCACATCCCGAAGAAGGGGCTGCGGGCGCTGGGCATCGCGGAGAGCTATGCCGGCCGCACCCGTTCGACCCTTGCCGGCGTGGTGATGCGAAAGGATCTTATCATCGACGGGTTCTCGTTCCAGACAGTTACGGTCGGGGGGACGGACGCGACGGATGCCGTCCTTGCGATGGTGACGGAGCTCGACCGGCGCGATATCAACGCAATTCTCCTGTCGGGCTGCGTGATCGCGTGGTTCAACGTGCTTGACCCGGCGCGGATTTACGAAGTGACCGGGATCCCGGTCGTCTGCGTGACCTACGAAGAGTCCGACGGCCTTGCGGGGGATATCCGGCACCATTTCCCGGGCGACGATGCCCGGCTCGCCGCGTACGAGAGGCTCGGGAACCGCGAACCGTTCCGGCTCTCGACGGGGCAGACGATCTTTCTCCGGAGCTTCGGGATCCCTGAACCGGACGCTGCCCTGTTCTGCGATGCCTTCACCCACGAAGGGAAGATCCCCGAGCCGCTCCGGGTCGCCCGGCTCTTGGCCCGGCACCTGCCGGCATCTCTTCAATGAACATCTCCGGCGCAAGCGGGGATCCGATCGCCGGGTGTCTGGCCGCTTCACATGGATTCATATGCCGGGAACCGCAAGGAAATGGTGAGGGTTGAAAAGAACGGGAGAGTGAGCGTGAAAGATGGGGAAGAGAACGACGGTCCAGACCCCCGTGGCGCAGGCGGCTGTTCCGGCCCGGTGGGTGTGCCTTGAATGCCACTACATCTATGATCCGGCGAAAGGGGACAAGACGCAGGATATCCCCCCCGGGACTCCGTTCGAGGCGCTTCCTGATACGTGGCGGTGCCCGGAGTGCAAGATTTTAAAGACCAAGAAAGGAGTTTTTAAGAAACTTGAAGACTGACCCCCGGTTTTCTGGTTCCGGCCGGATTGTCCTTACATTACGGAATCCGGAACACGTGCCGGGAGATGACCTTGCTGGTGTTCTTGTCGATGACATCGAGCCGTGCGATGTCGCCGGGGCGGAACGTCCCGTCCGTGAGATCGATCGCGCTCATCTCGCCCGGGAGCCAGGTATCCCCATCGACGCCGGCATAGCCGATCCACTGGACGCCGAGGTGTATTGAGCCGTCAATAAAATCCGTACCATGCAGGGTTTCGAGGACGCAGGGGAGTTTCCTGCCGTTCCGGTAAATATCTGCTTTTAATTCCGCATTGCGGTACGTGGCGGTGCCTGCGTGTCTGATAATCATCCGGCTGTCGAAGTTCTTATGGTGGGTCTTGTCGTCGATATGGATGATGTCGGTGATGACAAAGATTGCCGGGACCTCAGGTGTCTGGTATGCCGTGAGCGGGAAGAAGCCAAGGCAGATGATGAGCAGGAGCATGGCGAGGATGATTGCGGTTACAACCATCAGGATTACGCCGAGCGGGTGGGAGGCGGCATCGTCATGCAACATAGGTTCAGGGGATTATCTTCCGGTTGATCAAATGCCTGTCGGAATAACATCAGGCTCCATCTTCAGGACTACAGGTATCAGAATGATGAATCGTATATCCGGGTTTGGAATTTTTGAATCAGGCACCTCATTTTCCCCCGGGTTGACGCAGTATATTCATGGCGATATGGTTGAGGAAGATACGTCCCTTTTTATCCTGTTGAAAAATGCATCATCCATCTCATATCGTTCATCAACGGACATCAGGAGTTCGTCATGGACTGCTTTACGGTCAGATATAACCTTGGACAGGTATCCATTATCGATGAAAACAGCAATCCTGTTATTCATTATTTTTTATTAATCCTTGTCAGAAGAAGTAACTATCGTCCCAACCATCGGGACGATAGCGTATATAACGGTACATACGTTCATCCAGAATCTAATAAAGTTTATGATTGGTGGATTGGGTCGCTGAAATGTTTAAAAATGACAGATATTGTACTGAAACCTTTCGTCATGAATTCCTGGCCCTTTTCATCGGTTTTATCGTTTGAGATC
>CAZNLI010000044.1:0-1579 GCA_964574125.1 uncultured Methanoregula sp. | reverse complement strand
GCGGATGATTGTTTTTTCAACGGTATGGATGGCATCGATCTGCACATAACTCTCATAAGCAAGAGTCCCTGTAAGAAGATCCTCACGGGTGATCCGGACCTTCCGGAACCTTGGTTCTTTTGATGTGATCTTCATCACAATGACATCCCGCGAGATGCGGTTTATCTCCGAATTGCTGATGATCAGTGCGGGCCTCAGTTTCGATTGTACCTGATCAGAGTAGCCCAAATCTACAAGGACAACCGATCCCTGGTCCGGTTCATTCATCCGCTAACCTTCTTACTGCATACGCTTTCCATGCATCGTCCGGATTTTCATAATCGGTCGTGATCTTCGCTTTCCGGAAGATGATCTGGTTATTGTCTGCCGTAATGGTCAGGTAATCCCCTTCATGGATATCAAGTTCCGAACGGATTTTTTTTGGAAGCGTGATCAATCCTTTTGAAGAGACCTTGATGAGTGTCGCATCCGGCATAGGGTTACCAATCTAAGATTATCAGAGTCTTAGATAATGAGGGTTGCGGCTTCAGGGACGATTACGATATTCTTCTAAATCGTTTGAGATTTATGAGGATTCTTGGTAAAAGGAATATTTTTTAAGAGATCCTGCGTCAGATCCCATCTTCAGGAATCGTCGGATCGTTCAGAACCAGCGGTACAGGAAATGGCCCAGGATAAACAGTGCAAACAGCAGCGTCAGGACTACTGCGAGGAACCCGGACAGCATCTTCACGTTTTCATTGGAATGGATAACCTTTCTCACGTACCTGTGCGCCATCACGCGTCCTAACGCCACACAAGGATATAAAGATATCGGTAACGACACCTGAATTTTCCAGAACCGGGAAGGATTGGCCTGCAACGTATGCCTGAAGACGGCCTCCCGTATCCGGCACATGCCATCCGTTGCATTCCCGAAGTTTTGGGGATCCCAGTACCATGCATAACTTGCATAACTCCGCGCCTGGAGCGGGTACCCCCTCCTTCGTCCGCAGGTGGGGGGTGCCACCCTCAGCAGGGACTACCCCCTGAGAGGGGTCGGAGGGGGTACGCGATATTGTGGGTGGGGGGGCACCCGATCGGACCCGGGTGGGGGTACCCACCCGTTTTGCATGCGAAACCATGGTTGCCGGGATGGACGCTTCGTCGGACATGGTGATGGATAATTGTGGGTGACCCCCACGCAGGGCCCTGTGAAGGGGGGGCCTGTCATCGTACGCGTTACCCCTCGCGGGGGGTCGGAGGCCCACCCGATCGGATGGGGTGGGGGGTGCCGGTCCGGCACTCAGGTGGGGGGTGCCACCCCCTCCCCGTCGGAGCGTTGCGGGAAATCCTCTGGTTTTTAAGAACCGGGCGGGGGGTAAATGCAATTTGGGGTGGAGGGTGGGTGCAAGGCAATGGAGTGGGGGGGCCTGGTCCGGTGATGGTGTGGGGGGTGCCTGCTCGTTCCGGTTTTGTTCCGGGACGTGCCGGTGTGGGGACCCGGTGCCCGGATCCGGGGGGCGTGGAAGAAAAATTGTCGGTCGCTGACAGGGGGATTGCCGGAGCCGGGTCCGGTTCCCGGATGGTCTGCCACCGG
>CAZNLI010000043.1:0-13602 GCA_964574125.1 uncultured Methanoregula sp. | reverse complement strand
AACAGACCGCCTTTGCCGTGATCGTGTGCATCAGGGGGCCGCCCTGCATGCCGGGGAAGACCGCCTTGTCGATGGCCTGGGCGTACTCGGCATTGCACATGATGGCGCCGCCGCGGGGCCCGCGGAGCGTCTTGTGGGTCGTGGTTGTCGTGAAGTTGACGACGCCGACCGATGTCGGGTGGATGCCGGTTGCGACGAGGCCGGCGATATGGGCGATATCGGCCATGCAGTAGGCGCCGACGTCTTCGGCGATCTCCTGGAATGCTTTGAAGTCGATGACCCGGGGGTACGCGGAGGCACCGCAGACGATGATCTGCGGCTTCTCCTTTTTTGCCATCTCGCCGACCGCACCGTAATCGAGGGTTTCCGTCCTGGGGTCGACGCCGTATTGTGCTACCTGGTAGAACTTCCCGGTGAAGCTGACCGGGGAGCCGTGCGAGAGGTGACCGCCCTGGTTGAGCTTCATGGAGAGGATCTTCTCCCCCAGTTTCATGTACGCGAAATACACCGCCATGTTTGCCTGGGTGCCTGAGTGGGGCTGGACGTTTGCGTGCTCTGCACCGAAGAGCTTCTTCAGCCGGTCGCGTGCGAGGTTCTCGGCCATATCGTGGAACTCGCAGCCGCCGTAGTACCGTTTGCCGGGGTAACCTTCGGCATATTTGTTGGTCATGATCGAGCCCATCGCTTCCAGGACGGCCCGGGAGACCAGGTTCTCGGATGCGATCAGCTCAAGGCCGTTGAGCTGACGCAACCGTTCCTTCTCGATAATATCCGCTATCTGAGGATCTGTTGCAGCCAGATACGACATATGCAAAAAGGTGTGTTCCGATCAGGTAAGACACTTGTGCTGAAAGACCGTCCCTCCGGCATGGAATCTGCCGGGGATTTTATTCATGCCAGTATTTGCCGATATACACTGGTATCGGTGGAATCCTCAAAGGTATACAGAGATACCGGGAACGGAGATCCATAATGGTTGCGGGCATAGGGATAGCGAGGGTGAACGTGAAAGCACTTGGATTTTCCGGGGCGGCTGCACGGTCGGAACAGGTTCCAGCGCAATCCGGGCGTATATTTCTCCGGGTCCGAGGGAAAATAAGCACAAACCTTTTTTCCTCATCAGGTGATCAATAGTAGTAGTATAATTATCGTGGTTTTTTACCGGGAAGACCAACCGGGGAGAACCTGGGGAAAAAGGCCCGTGAACGGGACTAAAACGTTCAGGAGACTGAGATGACACCCATAACAGCTGCAGGGGCTGCAGGCGAAGACCGCATTGCAGCGCTGGAACGCAAGATCAGGGAACAGGAAGCACTCGTCAAGGGGATCACCGAGGAACTCCTTGATCTCAAGTCCATAGTCATGAAACTGTCCAAGGCAAGCGACGAGAGAAGCCGCCAGGAACTGAAGCGTGTCCAGGCAGTCGGGGCAGCGGTTCCGCCGGCAGCGGCACCGGCCGGAGGACAGGCAGCCGGGGGCAGCACCGTTGTGATGCGCCCCAAGTCGGCACGTGCAGCCGACGCAGCAAAGCCCGATGAACCTGCCATGGACATGATCATGCAGCCGGACGGCACCATGAAGCTCGAGCCCCGGCGCGGGGACAAGAACTACATCGTCGCATCCGCGGGCTATGGCCGGAAGAAAGGCGGCAGCACCGGCAAGAAACAGGGCGATCTCATCTATGCCGTCGACGATGAGAAAGCCAGTCCTGCAAAGAAGTAAGGGGCCGAACGTCTTTGCATATCACAGAGCTGGAGATCGATAACTTCAAGTCTTTTTCGAAGAAGACCAAAATCCCTTTTCTTCCCGGCTTCACCGTCATCTCCGGGCCCAACGGTTCGGGGAAGAGCAACATCATCGACTCGATCCTTTTTGTCCTCGCCCTGTCGTCCGCCCGCAACCTGCGTGCGGAGAAACTGACCGATCTCATCAACCTGAACTCGGGGAAGAACACCGCCGAGGTTGCCATCGAGTTCTCGGACGGGACGAAGATCCGCCGGCGGATCAAACGGACCGGGAACGGCTACTACAGCTACAACTACCTCAACGACCGGGTCTGCAAACAGCTCGATATCGTCGATTTCCTCGCAAAGCACGGGATCAAACCGCACGGGTACAATGTCGTGATGCAGGGCGACGTGACCCGGATCATGGAGATGAGCGATGGCGAACGCCGGAAGATCATTGACGAGATCGCGGGTGTCGCCGAGTTCGATTCCAAGAAGGACCAGGCGCTCCGGGAGCTCGATGTCGTACGGGAACGGATCGAGCGCGAGGAACTGCTGCTCATCGAGCTCCAGAAACGGGTGAACGAGCTCAAAAAGGAACGGTCGCACGCCCTCGAATACCAGAAGTGGCAGAAGGAACTGGAGTATTTCCAGGCATGCCGGTCCGCCGCAAAGCTGCACGACCAGGAGAAGGAGCTTGCAACCCTCCTGAAGGTTTCAGAAGATCAGAAGATCGCGCTCTCCCGGATCGAGGCCGACCGGAGCCTCGAGGAGAACGAACTCTCGTACCTCCGTGCCGATCTCAGGGATATCGACGAGGAGATCAACCGGAAGAGCGGGTCGGACTACCTCAAGCTGATCGCAGAGCTCGAAGAGGCAAAGAGTGCAATCAAGGTTGCCGAGCAGGCAATTGTCCGGCTCCGGAAAGAGAAAGAGACGAACCTTGAGACCATCAACCGGGTCTACCAGGATACGAAACGGGCGGAGGCGCGGGTTGCCGAGTGCTCGGAACAGGTGCGGGAGTTCTCGATCGACCGTACCAACATGGCAATGGAAGTTGCAACCGCAAAAGCCCAGCTGGAGAAGATCGAGAACGAGATCAAACAGCACTCCGAAGACACCGAAGGCGCACGGGAGAAACTCTTTGCGCTCCTCCAGAGCGCCGAGGAGAAGAAGGGCGTCCGGTCCGGGCTCCTCCACGAGCAGGACATGCTCATCGAGAAGAGCCGGATGCGGACAACCGAGCTGGAACGCTTAACCGGCCTCCTTAAGCAGCTGGACGAGGAGTATGCGGCAAAACAGTCCCAGATGACCGATTCCGACAAGAGCGTTGCCGGCCTCGATGCCGAGAAGAAGGCGCTTGACCGGGCCCTCTCGGAGCTGGAGAGCGGGCTCTTCTCCTCCCGGAGCACGCTCGAGCATGTCAGGACCGAGATGAAGGATGCCGAGCAGGAAGCGATCCGGCTCGAAGCGACGATGCAGGCACGCGGGGAGTCGGGGGGCAGGGCTATCGAGGCTGTCAGCGCAATGGACGGCGTCCACGGGACAATCATGGGGCTCGGGAAGTCTCCGGCCGAGTACGCCACCGCCCTGAACGTTGCCGCAGGGCAGAAACTCCAGTACGTGGTCTGCGACACCGATGCAATCGCCGCCGAAGCGATCCAGTACCTCAAGAACGAGAAACTGGGCCGGGTTACGTTCCTTCCCTTAAACAAGCTCAAACCTCCGGCGCTTCCCCCGGTAAAGGAGCCCGGGATCATCGATTACGCGGTCAACCTGCTCGAGTACGACCCGAAATACGACCGGGCTTTTGCCGTTGCGCTCGGGTCGACGGTCGTTGTCGATTCCCTTGAGCGGGCACGCAAACTGATCGGGAAGTACCGGATGGTGACGCTTGAGGGCGAACTGCTCGAACGAAGCGGTGCAATGACCGGGGGTTCCGCAAAGAAGCAGGTCAGGGGGTTCGGCGCGGCAGTCGACGATGAGATCGTCCGGATCCGCGCCCATCTCGCAGAACTTGCCGACGAGGCGGCGGGCATCGAGGAGAACGTGAAACGCCTTACCGCCGAGGTTGATTCCCGGCGGGCGGCAAGGAACGAGATCGAGCAGAAGGTCGCCCGGTTCGGGATGTTCTCCGAGGAGTTCACCCGGCGGTTCGAGGCGATCACGGTCGAGAAGCAGACAATCGAACAGGCAATCGCCCGCCAGCAGGGCGAGACGAGCGGCGCTTCGGCGGAGGTTGCCGCCCTTGAAGCGAAGCTCGATGCGACCACGGCGGAGATCAATGCCGTGAACGCGGAGATCGACGAGATCAAGAAGAAGCTGGACGACACGAGCATCCCGGCGCTCACCGAGCAGATGGAGAAGAAACGGCGCGAGATCGAGGAGCTGGAGCGCCGCCTGCGCAACAAGGAGTCCGATATCAACGACGCCACCCGCGAACGCACCCATTTCAACGCCCGTATCGCGGAGCTTGGCGATGAACGCGGCCGGCAGGAGGAGCGCAACCGTCAGATCGATACCGAGATCGCCGGCGGAAACGACCAGATTACGGGAAGCAGAACCCGGATCGCCGCCATCGAGGAACGGCAGAAGGAGTTCTCCGGGGTGCTCGACGATCTCCGTGCCAAGAGGAACGAGGTCTCGGGGCATATCGGGGCATCCGAGCAGAAGCTCCTGAAGTTCGACTCCGAGAAGGAGAAGATCAAAGTGCAGGCCGACGCAGTCGCGGACCGGACGGCAACGCTCGGCCTCGAGATGGACACGCTCCGCCGGGTGGTGGGGGATATAAAGACCGACCTCACCCTGACCGAGATCGAGGGGAAGATTGCCGAAGCGGATGGTGCGATCCGGAAGATCGGGGCCGTCAACATGCTCGCCATCGAGGAGTACGACAAGGTCCAGCGGCAGGTGGACGAGCGGACGGAGAGGAAGGAGACCCTCTCCCGGGAACGGACGACCATCATCGACCGGATCCAGAAGTACGAGCAGATGAAGTTCGAGGCGTTCATGACCGCCTTCAAGGCGATCGACGCGAACTTCCGGGAGGTCTTTGCACGGCTCACGAGCGGGAGCGGCCATCTCGTGCTGGAAAACGAGGAGGATCCCTTTGCGGGAGGGCTCACGTTCGCCGTCCAGCCCCGGGACAAGACCGTGCACCTCCTCTCCTCCCTCTCGGGCGGCGAGAAGTCGTTGACAACGCTTGCATTCATCTTCTCGATCCAGCAGCATGTGCCTGCCCCCTTCTACGCCTTCGATGAAGTGGACATGTCGCTCGACGGGTCGAACGTGGACCGGATCGCGACCATGATCAAGGAGCTTGCCCCGACCTCCCAGTTCGTAATCGTTTCCCTGCGCAAACCGATGATCACCGAGGCGGAGCGGATCATGGGCGTGACGCTGCGCCCGGACAAGAGCACGCTCGTCACCGGGGTCAAGGTCAATGAGTGACCAGAATATGACGGACATGCCGGAGGATCACGGGCGACGTCCTACCGGAGGACAATCCGTTACGCCCCCGGAACCGGCCACCGGGCCGGCACCTGCCGGATCTCCGGCACCCGGTCCGGCAGAAAGCGCGGGAACCGGGGCGGCAGGCGGAGCGTCACCAGAATTGGCAGTTCCCGGGGCAGGTCAGGATGGGACCGGAAGCACACCGGCACCGGTGGAGGAATCCGCCGTCGAGGACCCGGTCGAGATCCTCGTCGGCATGGCGGAACGGGGAGAGATCGACCCGTGGAACATCGACATCATCGAGGTGACCGACCGGTTCCTGACCGAGCTTGACCGGCGCCGGGAGCTCAACCTCCGGATCTCGGGCCGGACGCTCTTCTATGCGGCAACGCTCCTGCGCATGAAGTCCGAGCACCTTGCGGAAGAGGATGGGCAGGGTGAGGAGGACGGGGAAGAGGCGGAGCCCGGCGATGACTTCGATGCCGCTCTCGACGACGAGTTCGAGTACGAGGGGAGGCTTGGCCCCATCGAGCTGCTCGAACGGGAGATCCAGCGCCGGCTCGACCGGAAGAACCTCAGGAAGAGCCCGGTCACCCTCTTCGAGCTGATCATCCAGCTCAAGAACCTCGAAAAGGAGGAGCGGCGGCGCCGGAGGCTGGTTGACGAGGATTCGTTCCTCCCCGACGCCGACGATGTCGTCTCGATCGCCCATGACGAGGGGTACCAGGATACGGCAGTCACGGTATACCAGGAATGCCTCCGGTGCATGGTGCAGCAGGAGGAGATGACGCTTGCCGAGCTCTGCCGGCGGCTCGGCTGGAACGTCCCCGAGGTCTACATCCCGCTCCTCTTCCTGATGCTTGACGGCCAGTGTGCTCTCCGGCAGGAGAAGTTCTTCGGGGACGTGTACGTGCGGGTCTGTAAGGCCGGGGACTCGATCGGGCGGCTCGTGGAAGAGGGCGGGTGAACGTTTCCCCTCCGCAATCCCGCCGTCGATGGCATCTCCCACCCAAAGGGGGGAGGCCCCCAGAAAAACTGTTCAATACCCTCTCTTTCGATTAATTTATACTTCCGGAAAAATTCCGGTGTGGATAAAAAAAAGGATCACCGGCGGCTGTATTTCCGGAACATGTAATACACCCCCCCGCCGATCACGAGGAGCAGCACGATCCCAAGGATAGCGACAAGCGACTGTTCCTTCACCTGCACGCGGAAATCGTCCTTCACCTCTGTCTGGTCGGATGTTACCTTCACCGCGATCTTGTACTCGCTGGCCACGATGTTGCCCGGGGGGACGATTGTCAATGTCACGTCCGCCGACTCGCCCGGGGCGATCCCGGCGATGGTCTCCGGTGTGATCTTGGCGTTCCAGCCCTCCGGTGCCGATACGGTGGTTTTCACGTTCGTCAGCGTACCGGCATTGCCGGCATTGGTCAGGCGGATCCTGAAGGAGAGGGTGTCTCCCTTGTTCACGGGATACTGGTACTTCTCGGCATAGACTCTGATCTCGTAATTCCCCTTGATTTTCGCTGTCAGGTTCTTCTCGTAGGAGTCCTGTGACGAGTCGATGACGAGCGGGATGAAGTAATCCCCCACGGCAACCCCGTAGGGTGGTATCGCCTCGACAAGGATCGGCCTCTCCTCGCCGCTCTTTACAAAGATCTCCGAGATATCGGTGCCAGGAGACGACTTCAGCTCGTACCGGACGTACCAGCCCTCCGGGAGATTTTCTGATGCGAGCCGGAACGTATCGTCGCTCTTCCCGATGTTCCTGATGGTGAGGTCGTACTGGGGCTTCTTATCCGCAGTCGTGGCAATCACCGGAGAATTGATCGTGATCTCGGCTGCAAAGAGGGCTTTTTCCAGCATAACCGTTCCTGCGTCGGTCGTGATGCCCCCCTTGATACGGATATCCTTCTTCTCCGCTTCCCTGTATCCGCTGCGGCTGATCTTCAATGTATAATCGCCGTTCTCGACATCGGCTGCAATTTTCCCGTCAGCAGTGCTCATGACAGTATCAACGATCGCGTGATCGTTATCCCGGACGATTGCGACTGTTGCCCCCTTGATCTTCTCCCCATCCTTGTCGACGACGGAGAGCTCGAGGGTGCCCTTCTCGCCCGCATGGGTCTTTGAAACTTTAACGTAAACCCAGTACCATCCGTCACCGATGTGGACCTGAAGAGCATACTCCCCTTCTGGAGTATCGGAACTCGTTTCCACACAGAGCGTAACCATCCGTTTAGTCCCGTAAGGAAGGGAGATCTTGTTCACCTCGATATCGCCATCGAGGAAACGGATGTCCCAGTCGAATTTCTTCGTCCCGGAGGACTCGACCCACATCCGTTTATTGTTCTCCTGCCCGTAATTGACGACCTCAAGGCTGAATTTCGCCATCTCCCCGGCTTCGATGACCTGCCCGGGCAGCCCGCAGGATATGGTGACGTACGTATCGATGGACGAGATCACCTCTGCGGAGGCCGGTTGCGGGAGGACGATTGTGATCGCTACAGCGAGGAGGAGCCCGAAAATGAAGAGGGGATCTGCCGCTGTCCCCTTCCGTAGCATATAGGCATCGCGGGTCATCGGACATCCAGCCGCATGAACCGCAGGTACGCAAGGCCGAAGAATACCGCAGGGAAGAGGAGCAGGGCTGCGATGTTGGCGAGAATCTTCCCGAGAATGTCTTCGACAGAGGTTGTCTCGCCTTCCGATACCATAAACGCCGTTGTCACGCCGTTACCCGCGGACAGGACGAACCCCGGGGTCATGGTGGAGGTGATTGTCGATGTGACGGACTGGTAGTCCATCGTGGGGGAGAAGAGCGCGAAGGTATCTTTTACCATCTGCTGTTTCTCCCAATATGCCCGCACCTGTTCGTTGTACTCGTCCCAGGCACCGTTGTCTCCCTTGTCGGAAACGGTGACGGAGAACGTGTTGCTTTCGGTCGCGTTGGTGACGGGCCGTTGCATCTGGTCGAGGAGTTCCTGCGGTATCTCGGGCTGGCTGCCGACCAGGTTCTCCATCACAGTGTCGTTGGCGAGCGTCGGGACGAGGACCGAGAGGAGGATAAAGACGATGATGGTGTAGATGAGTGCCTCACCGCTCTCGTCCATTATTGTCGACATGAAGAGTGCGATGGCAAAGTAGGAGAAGATCAGGAGGAACGAGACCGCAGCAAAGATCCCGATGAGGACGAGCTCGCTGCCATCCGGTACGATCCCGTACACGAGGAGGGTGGCAAGCGCGATGAAGAGTACTACGAAGAGCGCCCCGGAAAGGGCAGTGATACCGCCCAGTGCCTTGCCGTTGATCACCTCGTCGCGGTATACCGGGTGCGAAAGCAGGATCTTTAAGGACTTGCTTTCCTTCTCCTTGGAGACGAGGTCGAAGCCCATTGCGATCCCGAGGATGGCCCCGACAAAGACCAGGTATGTGGCCACCGAGGCGAAGACCGACAGGATAGACGGCTTTTCTGCTATGTAACTGGAGAGCGGGGAATCGATGGCGGACTGGTGCTCGTTGTATCTGTCCAGCGCCTTGTTATACTCAGTGATCCCCCCGATCATGCCGACGATGGCGACGACAAGGAGGATGCCGAAGATGAGGAGGAACTTGCGGCTCTTGAGGTGGTCGAAGAGCTCCTTTTTTGCAACCGTAATAAGCCTGCCCTGCGCCATCGCCCTCACCCCGCCACCTGGTAGTAGGAGAGGAAGGTCTCCTCCAGCGTCAGCCCCTCGCGGGAGAGGCCTTGGATCCGGACATTATGGAGCGCGAGGTTTTCGGCAACCGCCCCGCGGATGTCAGAGCGGGCGCGGATAATCGCCCCGAACCGGCCGGTCTCATACCGCACATCGATGATGTCCGGGTGCGAGAGCTCTGGCACCGGGTCGAGGGATTCGACACGGATAGTCACCAGACCCCCGTCCTTTTTGGCGAGATCCTCCGCAAGGTCCTTCCAGGACCCCTGCGCCACGAGCCTGCCCGCGGAGAGGATCCCGACCATGGTGCTGACCCTGCTGATCTCCTCGAGGATATGGGAAGAGACAATGACCGTGGTTCCGGCCTGCGCCACACCTGTGATGATCTTCCGGTAGTCGGCCACTCCCCGGGGATCGAGGTTTGCCGTCGGTTCGTCAAGGATGATCACTTTCGGGTCATTGAGAAGGGCCTTTGCAAGGCCGAGGCGCTGGCGCATCCCCTTAGAGTATCCGCTTACGGTTTTGTTAACGCCGGACAGGCCGATGAGATCCAGGAGCTCGGCAGTCCGCTGCCGGCACACCTTCGGATCCATTCCATACAACGCCCCGAAGTAGGTAAGGTTCTCCTCCGCAGAGAGCGTTGCGTAGAACCCGACGTCCTCGGGCATGTATCCTATCTGCTGTTTCACGGAAACCGGGTCGCGAACCGTGTCGAGGCCGTTGATCAGGCACCGCCCCCCGGTTGGTTCGATGAGACCGACCAGCATCAGGATTGTCGTACTTTTCCCGGAGCCATTGGGACCTAAGAGACCGAAGATCTCTCCTTCCGGGATATCCGCGGTCAGGTTATCGACCGCACGGACGCCGTTATATACTTTTGTCAGGTGTTCGAGTTGTATCATGGTATGCTCCCGGCCAGGGATTAGCCCCGGCCAGATGGATGTCCCAAGGCTCAACCCCTGAATAAAAAGGAATTCTCGCACAGGTCTCTACCGGTCGGGCCATCGGAAGACTGGCGTGCCGGAACGCTCAAATACCGGATCCTGCCCGCGCTCGTTCCGGACCGGTTTTTCCAGATTTTCGGCGGCCTGCCGTATGAAAAAACGTGTAGACAGTTGTGCCAGATACTTTATTTATCCCCAAAAACGGATATTTCAGTATGAATTTCCGGTGCATGGTAGGGATCTGCATCCTCCTTATGGCAGTTGCTGTTCTCCCGATATCCGCATTGTCGGGGGAGGTCTCCATCCCTGTTATGCCAAACCAGAAGACCGGAACTGTCTGGGTCAACCTGACCAACATCTCCGGTTCAGGGGAGGAAGGGCCCGTGAAGGTTACATACGCGATGGGCGATGTCTTCGAGCTCCCAGGATCGGCGATAGACGAGAATCCTGTGACCGGAACCGTTACGGTCACCGTGGATGAACGTACGCCTGCCGGGCAGTTCACCCTTTCAACCCGGAACGCCACCACAGACCGGATATACATCATCAACAGTGTTGCCGTTGCAAGCGATAGCGATCCGCTGCTCGCCAACGGGCTCCCCTTTACGGCTCCTTCGGAGGTTGCGAACTATTACATGGACTCCGTCCCGGAAGGGAAACAGCATGAATGGATCGATCTTGACTGGAAGGATAAGAACAGGGATCTCGGGCTGATGGTATTCGCTCCGGACTCGACCCTCGGGCCCTACACCGATAACTCGGACGGCCGGAAGGACGGCCGGATCTTCCTTGACATAGCGAGCCGGCTGAACGTGACGGCCGGCACCTGGTTCTTCCGGGTCCAGAACAGCCAGATGGACCGCACCCCGTACACCCTGAACACATACTCCGCATAAGAATTCCTATGAAGAAGATACCCCTGTTCGTACCGGTTGCGGTCATGCTCCTCCTCCTCGCCATACCCGCGGTATCAGGGCAGGAGTACATCGTCCGGTCCGGTTATGACAGCCCTGTACTGCCCGGTGCTGAAGCCAGCAAACCGGTTCCTGTCCCATTCTATGCCCTGCCGATATCGATCATCCTCGCCGAGATCGTCCTCTTCCCCGCCGAACTGCTGCTCTCGCTCAAGATGTTCGCGTCGTTAGGGTTCCGGCGGGTCCTCAGTAGCAATGTGCTCGACCAGGATGCACGGGCCCACATCTTCGAGCATATCCGGAGGAACCCCGGCATCCACCTCCGCGGGCTTGCTACCGAGATGGAGATGAAGATGGGCACCCTGCGATACCATCTCAACGTCCTGCGTCTCACGCACAAGATCACGGTTACCGGCAATACGGCCTCAACCCGGTTCTACGAGAACAACGGGACATACAGCTCGGTCGAGCAGCACATCCTCAAACACCTGCGCAACGAGACGACCCGGAAGATCTTAAACGTCCTGCTCGACCGGCCGACTGCAAGCCGGCAGGACCTCGCGGAAGCAGTCGGCGTTACCGGGCCGTCCGTGTCATGGCATATGAAGCGGCTTGAAGAGGACCATATCGTCATTCCCCGCCGCGAAGGCCGGGTCACCGCGTACGAGATCCCGGCACCGGTTGCAGGGTACCTGAGCCGGCAAATCGGGGTACCTGTTGTGGCAACCGGCTGAACAGGGCCATCTTCTCTTTTTCTGGGTTGGATCGGGAGAGTTCCCGGTTAATCCGGGATCAAGCCCGGATCGACCTGACCCACTCCCCCGTCGTCACGACCTGCGAGAACCGCATCTGCTGGGTCACGAGGACCGCCCGGTGCAGGTCGGCGTCCTGAACGGTCCCGGCGCTGTTGGAGATGGTGAGCGTGCCGGTAGCGTCAGAGAGGAACTTCACCACGTATCCCCGGTGGAACGCCTGCCGGGCCGTGGTGTCGCAGCACATCTGTGTCATGTAACCGGCGATCGCGAGCGATCCGATGGCATGATCCTTCAGCCAGCCTTCAAGGGGGGTGCCGGTAAAGCTCCCGGGAAGGGACTTTTCGATAAGGAGGTCACACGGTCTCCTGCTCACGTCGGGGTGAAGTTCCCACCCCATGCTCCCCGGGCGGAACGTCGCCGCATCCGGGGACTGGTTGGCGTGCCGGATAACAATGACCGGCACCTGTGCAGCATGAGCAGCATCCATCGCCCGGAGGATATTGTTAAGACTGCCCGTCGGATGGGTTACCGGCAGCCGCCCGGAGAAATACTCATTCTGGACATCGATGACCAGCAACGCTTCCTTCAACCCTCACACCTTCCGAATGTCTCCCTGTTGATCTCCATCGTAAAAAAATCCACCGGCTTTCCCTGGATCTCCCCGATACATTCGCCGGTCATCCTGAACTGCAGTGCTTCATACAGTCTCCGTGCACGGGGATTATTCTTCCGGACGATGAGCCGGATCCTGCTGATCGCGGGATCCGAGAAACCATGGGCAAGGGTAAGCCGGGCAACCGTTCTCCCGATGCCCTGCCCGAGCCGGTCCGGGTGGAGTGCGATCCGGAACTCCGCCACTCCCCCCGGTTCCCGCGAGATGAGAGAGAACCCGGCGCTGTTCCGGAAGGACGACTGAGATGGAGCGGGGACGTTAAGCGTCCTGCCGCAAACCGGGAAGGCGAGGTATCGGATCAGGGATAACGGCCTGTTCGGAAAGAATCTGTTTCAGGGCAGGTTCTATAGTTTCCCCCGCGAATATCGGATCAACTAAAATTCAGCCGATACCGATATGACACCTGCCGTTACCTGTCCACCTCCCCATTGGTAACGACAGCCTCCGGGAGATGAAGCAGGTAAGGGGTTTCTCTCTCTTTCTGCAGGGAGGGTCACTTCAGCAGGGCTTCCCCGTCCGCCCACTTCCTGACACGTTTTACGATCCTGTCATCCTTAAACGATGAGAGTGTCAGCCGGTCCCTCGCAAGGGAGAGGAAGTACATCTCCCCGTCCGCATCGTGGCACTTCAGGAGGGCCGAGAAGAGATCGCCGGACGGGAGATGCCGGACCTTTCCCCGGTGCGCCGCGATGTTGGCCATGTTCGAGATGACGGCGGCGACACCGGTCTCGTAGCCTTCGACCGAGTCGTACCGGTCCAGCCCGGTCCCGACCTGTTTTCCGTTGTCGTTCAGGTACACGAACTTCGCGGTATACATCTGGCGGACAATCTCCACCGGAGGATGCACCCTTTTTGCGGCTGCATAGGATTTGCAGCCCAGCGGGTTCTTCCTGACAAGCGATCGTAAAACGGTATCGAACGCTGTGATGTCCGGAAACGGTTGTTCCAGCCTGCGGACGACACTCTTTGTTCCGGGTCTGTTGCGGAATTGCGACATCGGTATCCTCATCCTGTGGCGCCCCGCAACCGCATACGGCACTCGTCGGCGGCAGGTGCAGATGCCTTCCGGTGACGGGGGCGGATTCCAGGGCGCCGTTTTAATTCCCTGATAAAATGAATGCGCGGGTCCGATAAAATCCTCGTGGTCGGTTTGTGCAGGTACGGGGGGTCGGGCAGGTACATCTGCCACGGGTTGCCGGTAGTGCAGGGTGGGGCGAGGCATCCCTGTACTGGCAGCTGCTGCCGACTGAAAATCCCGGACCGTCCGGGCACCGCAGAACCAGATCCCTGCATGGAAAAGGGGTACCCGGACCCATTTGTACCCATCCGACCCCCCCAGACCCGGTATCGTTTTACCCGGTTCAGGTCCAGTATTTCAGTCGGTAGTGTGGCCGCGATCCCGTTCGGGCATCCGGAGGGGGGTCGGATGGGTACA
>CAZNLI010000042.1:0-13663 GCA_964574125.1 uncultured Methanoregula sp. | reverse complement strand
GCACTCCGGGAAAGCGAGGAGAAGTATCGTCATATTTTAGAGAACCTGCAGGATGCCTATTTCCAGACTGATAACGACGGAAAGATTATCCTTGCAAATCCGTCTACCGCCCGCCTGTACGGTTTTGGTTCTGCAGGAGAGATGATCGGGTACCCTGCAGCATCCCTGTACCTGACTCCTCAAAAGCGGATGAATACAATTCAGAAACTAAAAGACGGGGGGATCAGGGATTATACCGGCACCGCCAGGAGAAAAGACGGTTCTTTTGTTCCCGTGTCACTCAACATTCAGTTCAGGACTGATAAGGACGGCAGAATACTGGGGACCGAAGCGATCGTCCGGGACATCACTTCGCGCATGATGATGGAGCATTCGATTAAAGAGGCGAACCGGAAACTCAACCTGTTAAGCAGCATCACCCGCCACGACATCGTCAATCAGGTCTCCATCCTGCGGGGATATGCAAAGATCGCCCTTGCCAGGGAGCAGGATGAGAAGATTAAGGAGTTCCTCTCCCGGATCGATGATGTGGGTACGAAGATCGGGCACCAGATCGCGTTTACAAAAGCGTACCAGGAACTGGGCGTTCATTCCCCCTGCTGGCAGCGGGTTGATTCGATCATGCCGGAGATCGCTCCAAAGGAGATCCGGTTCTCCTGCCCCTGCAGGGAAATCGAGATCTATGCCGATCCGATGCTGGAGAAGGTCTTTTTCAACCTGCTCGACAACTCCCTCCGGCACGGCGGTCACGTGACACAGATTGCGCTCTCCTGCGAGAAGAACGGGAAATGCCTCACGATCCAGTGGGAAGACAACGGGGTTGGCATTCCTGCACAGGAGAAAGAGAAGATCTTTGAGCGGGGATTCGGGAAAAATACAGGATACGGGCTCTTTTTAACAAAGGAGATCCTCGCGATCACCGGGATGACCATCCGGGAGACGGGGGAACCCGGGGCGGGAGCCCGGTTTATCATCGAAGTGCCGGACGGGCACTGGCGGGAAGGTGCCGGCACGGTGCCGGAAGGTTCGTGAAACAGGCGACAGTCGTTTGTGGAAAAAGCTGAAAAAATTAAAAAATTGCCTGAAAAGAGTGCCGCTGAATTTTCCGTTTACAGGCTGTCCCTGTCCTGCTGCTGCTTTTTCCCGGTCCTTCGTTCCTCATACGGGATCTGCACGCTCCTTCCCGGTTCAGGCCCGCCCCGTTCCTCACGGGATTTCTGGAACCGTTCTTCCAGCGGGATATCTGCGCTCATTCCTTTGTTCAGCGTCCGGTCCTCCTCGCGGGAACTCCGGAACCGTTCATCGAGCGGGATCTTTGCGCTCTGCCCGTACTGCAGTTCCTCCCGGTCGTCCCCGCTAACCCTCCGGCGGTCTTCGAACGGGATCTCCGCGCTGCGCCCGTGATTTGCGGACGATTGGCGGGCCGCGCCCCCCTGCACGGTATCGGCATCCGGGATGAAATCGATACCGGAATCATCCCGTGCCGCCGGGCGGCGTCCGGCAGAGCGCCCCTCCGGCGGTTGTCGTGCCCCCGCACCCGGCCGGACCGGGGAACGGCCGGTTCCGGCATCTGCCGGTTTTTGGGCATCATCCGACGTTTGACGGACGCCGGTGTACGCGTACCTGCTCTTCTTTGGCACTTCTGTCCCCTGCCGGATCTTTGCCGCCTGCTCCTCGATCTCCGCCGCCTTCTCCCGGTCGCTCTTCTCCGTAAACATCAGGAACTGCAGGAACGCCTCTGCGTCCTGGAAAACCGTGGCATCGATACGGTCGCAGGCGAGCCTTCGCTCCACATCGCCGTACCACCCGCCCGTGCGGATGGTGATCGCCTTTCCCCCGGGTTCAAAGACATAGACCCGTTCGATGGTGCCGTCGCGCCCGTACGCGGTCTCGGCAACCCCGGCCCCCTCGAACGTAAACGTCCTGCCCACCGCGCCGTAATCCCCGCCTTCCCGCATGACGATGCACCGGCCCCCGTCTTCGTACCGGAACGTCCGGGGCGGCTGCCCGAACGAGAACGTCTCTTCAAGCATCCCGTGCTGGTCGAACACGAACCTTCTCAGGACCTTCCCCGGCTGTGCGGGACTGTTCTCCGTCATTATGTTGGATCCCGGATCGAACCGGTAGAGCCGGCAGGTGACTTTCCGGCTGTCGAGCACCCGGACACCGCTTACGCCGTAATAGTACGTCCTGCTGGCCGAATCCTTCCCGCTCCCGGTAAATTCCCTGATGATCGATTCTGTCACCCGGACTCCCCTCCATACCTGCCTGATTTTTTTACGTTGCTTTGTCCCGGCATAAAAGGTTGCTCCTGCCCGCCATGCGCCGGGTGCACGGGCCGGGTAGCGTCTGGATTCACAACCTTCATTCCCCGGGATCGCAAAAGTAGTACGATACTATGGCTGAAACAGTTCCGGGATCCTCCCCATCGCCCGAACCGGCGCCGGGAACCGTCCCCGCCCGGGAACCGGTATCGCCGGCAGCGGACGCGGGGGCGGAAATACTTCCGCCCGCGGATCCGGGCAAAGTCCTGTACCTTGCGAAGTGGAGCACCCGGTTCTTTGCCTGGCTCATCGATCTCATCCTCGTCATTTTGCTCCTGAATATCGTGATTGGAGCGCTCGCCCGCATCTGGACGATCAGCCACATCTGGGAACTCTCAAATCTCGACCTCTTTGAACTGGGATTCCAGACGCTCGTCTTCTTCCTGTACTGGACCGTCCTGGAAGGGTACAAGGGCCAGTCGATCGGGAAGATGGCAATGAATATCAGGGTTGTCCGGCGTGACGGGAGCAGGCTGAACTACCCCGGGGCGGCAGGTGAGAGCCTCGGCAAGGCATTCCTGCCGTTCCTTGCCCTGGACTGCCTGATCGGGTGGTTTGCCATGCCCGGCAGCAAGCTCCGGCTCTTCAACCGGATCTCCGGAACAATCGTCATCAAGACGGATTACCGGGAACCGGACGGCATCGTGTACGTCAAAGAAAAGGAATAAGAGACGGATCGTTTCCCTTTTTTCTGTCCGGTCCGGCGGTTTTTTGTGCCGATAACGAGTATCCGGAACCGGTGGCCGGACCATGCCGGAGCCGGAGACAACCGAAGAGAAAACCGGAGATAACGCGGGCACCACAGTCCCTGAAAATGATACAGGACTCCCGGGCAGTCCGGGGAATCCGGATCCTGATTCCCCCGCTCAGGAAAACGGAGAGCGTGCCCGCCGGATCGCATATTTCATCGGGCTCCTCTCCGATGACAATGAGGGGACCCGGTGGAGAGCTGCCGAAGCGCTCGGGAGGATCAGCGATCCCGCAGCAGTCGGTCCTCTCATCGACACGCTCTGGGACGACGATGCCCGCGTGCGGCAGAAGGCAGCATGGGCACTCGGCGCAATCGGGGACATGCGGGCGGTTCCCGCCCTCCGGCGCCTGTACCGGATCGAGCGGGAGGAGGCACGCGACATCATCCGGGAGGCGCTCGATGCGATAGTCCAGAGGGCTGCCGGATCCGGCTGACTGGAACACCGTACGATCTCTGCATATCCCGCATCCCGATCGACGCGGACGCACCCGGACGCCCATGGTCCTGTAGGCGGGATTTATCGTTTCGCAAAAGAAGAGGATTCCAAAGACGCGGTGCCTGATGGCCGAGATCGATTCGCTCTACAACAAGAGGAACGGGAAGATCCTCATTGAGATCAGCCTCACCTCGGTCATCCAGATCTTCAACACGCTCGATCCCTCCCCGTTCTTCGAGAAGCAGCTGGATGACGATGCGGAGCGCTACATCGTCGATACTGTCAACGACTTTCCGAAGAAGACCGAATTTGCAATCGTCATCCACCTGCCAAAGGAGTGTTCGGCAAGCGCGGAATGCCGGGTGATCCCCGACGCAATCCACAACCATTTCCGGTACAAGGCGATTGCGGAGGAGCGCCATCTCCGGCAGAAGATGTTGTACGGGCGCTTCACCCTCTTTGTCGCGCTCGTCTTCCTTGCAGTCTCCCTCTTTGTCAGCCAGGCGGTCATGCAGCTCGGGAACGGGCTTTTGTTCTATTTTATCTCCGAGGCGTTCATGATCTCCGGCTGGGTTGCCATGTGGGCGCCGGTAACCCTCTTCCTGTACGAGCTCTACCCGATCCTCCAGACAAAGCACGTGTACGAGAAGATCAGCAGGATGGAGATCGAGATCCTGCCGAAGTGACGGGTCAGAGCCGGTGGATCTTCTTCAGGCTGTGCAGGAGCCCTGCTGTATCCGGGCTTGGCGGGGGAAGGTCAGAGTCCCCGGCCGGTCCGGCATGCCGGAGCCCCCGGAAGATTGCGGCGATGGCAGAGCCGTGCGACGGGCTGTACCCGCCTTCAAGGACAAGGGCGAGCGGGACACCTGCCGCGTCCGCAACAATCCGGGTAAGGACTTCGAAGCCGGGGGGGTGCAGCAGCATCATGCCGAGCGGGTCGTCGGAGAGGGTGTCCTGGCCGGCGGAGACGATCACGACTTCAGGGTCAAAACGCCGGAGCGCCGGGGCGATCAGCTGCGTAAAGACCGGAACGTAATCGACAAGGGTTGCGCCGGCACCGAGCGGCACGTTGATGGTATAGCCGGTCCCTTCCCCGGTCCCGGTCTCACCGGCGCCACCCGTCCAGGGGAATGCCCCGCCATGGTGCACGGAGCAGAAGAGGACTTTTTCTGTCCCGTAGAACGCATGCTCCGTCCCGTTCCCGTGGTGGTAGTCCCAGTCCACGATCGCGACCCGGTCAACCGACCTGAGCGCAATTGCCGCGGCAACCGCGACGTTGTTGAAGATGCAGAAGCCCATCGCCCGGTTGTGCTCCGCGTGGTGGCCCGGCGGCCGGACAAGGGCAAAACAGTGTCCACCGGCAAGGGATCGCTCCATCGCGCCGATTGCGCACCCGGCTGCCTGCTTTGCAACGGTATAGGACGATGATGTGATGTACGTGTCGGGATCGAGCCAGCCGGTTGTCTGAACCGACATACATCGCTCCCTGATCATCCGGACGTAGGCTGCATCGTGGACGAGCGCAAGGTCATCTTCGGATGCCGGAGCGGCAGTGCTGACCGGGATACCCGGCGGAATACCGGTGATTGCAGTGCGGAGTCGCTCTTCGCACTCGGGATGCCCGGCACAGTCATGGGCGGCGGAGCCGGGCGCCGTCATGACGGAACACGGGAAGCCTGCCCTCATACCATGAACTCATCGCACCGGTATGATAAGAGTAACGGGGCTTTTGGGACAAAAAAGGGGTGTCAGCAGGAAAATTCCGGATGCAGGAGCGTACGGGGCAGCGATCAGGTATGCATCTCATCGATGGAGACGGACCAGAGCTTCTCCCGACAGGCGGGGCAGAACATCTTCTTCTTGCAGTCCAGTTCCGCGAGCGTGTCGGGCTTGAACATGATGCACTCCGGAACAGTGCAGTGGGAAAGCCCGAAGAGGTGGCCGGTCTCGTGGGCGCCTTCCTTGGAGAGCCGGTCGATGAGATCGTCGTCCGAGTGGATCCGCCCGTAAAACCCGTTGCCAAGCCGCGCGGAGGATACCACCGCCACCCCTTCGGTCTCCCGGGCAAGGCCGAAGACAAAACTGTGGCGGGGGATGAAAAGGTCCTGCGAGACGACAAGGAGGATCGGTTCCGGAATATCGTGCCGGTGCTTGTAGGCGCTGATACTGTCCAGGAGCGCTGCCGCATCGACCTGCTTTTTTTCCCCGGCATACCCCATCATGCGCACGCGGTTCTCCGTGACGGTCGTGCCAATCCCGGTGAGGGCGGAGATGTTTTTGGCGACCGGCATCTGGAATCCCCCGGGAGCAAGGGAATCCCAAAAGATATTGAGATGCATCTCCTTGATCTGTTGGATGGCCGGGTATAAACATATTGAGCGTTCAGTCGGCACCTACATCGCGGGGCACTACCGTCACCCGGTCGAGATCGGGATCGGGAACAATACCGAAGCGGCGGTTGTCATCCACGCTGCCGGTATCCCCGTGACCTGCACGGACATTAAAACCGTCGCTCCCCCGGCCGGAGTAACCTTTGTCCGGGACGACATCTTCTCGCCGGATATTGCGATCTACTCCGGCGCGGACGTGCTGTACTCCATCCGGCCGGCCGGGGAGATGATCCCCCCGATGATCGACCTCGCACGGGCTCTTTGCTGCGACCTGATCGTGTATCATCTCGGGTTCGAATCGTTCGGGGACGGCGGCGAGATCATCGACTGCGGGATCGTGCTCCACCGGTACTATAAAGGAGAGAGAACCCGGTCCTAGAACCCGTCGAAGAGGGTTGACTGGGTCTTTGCCGGTTTCTTCTTTTCCGGGGAGAGTTCCGCCTCTGCCCCTCCGGCATCGTTGGTTCTCTGGCCTGCCGCCGGTTCGACCGGGGCACCCGGTTTCGGCGCGGGGCTCCCCGGTTTTATCTCCGGTTCTTGTTCCGGTTTTATCTCAGGTTCTTGTTCCGGTTTTATCTCCGGTTCTTGTTCCGGCTTTTTTACCGCTTTCCCGCGCTGTTCAGGCCATTCCGTTTTCTCCGGCTGTTTCTTCTCCTTCTCCCGCTCTTTTGCGGCTTTTCCAACCGTTGCGACAATCGCCTGGGCACGTGCCTTATCGGAGAGGAAAAAGTTCAGCTGGTCGGCATCCAGCGAGAGATCGGCGACAAAAACTTCCGGATCGGTCTCGACCAGCTGGGTTATCGCGGTGAGGTATTCCCCGCGCAGGGTGGTTGCGGGGATGTGCATGACGCCTGCCACCCGTGCGAGCGCTGAATTCCGGATCATCTTCTGCCGCTTTGCCCCTGCCATCTTCTGCCAGCGCGCCGGCGGGATGATCCGCGCATGGATGCCCTGACCGCCGGCGGCGTCCGCAACGCCGATCAGCGTGAGCGCCGTCGCGTAGCGCCAGAGCGTGTGGTACTGCCTCCGGTACGTGTTGCCAAGGTACTCGTCGGCCCGGGCAAGGCTGCGGTACGCGGCGGGAATCCCGGCCGGCGGGACGATCAGGGGGAGATTTCCCTCGACCCACTGGCCCACCGTTTCGGGGGTGTCCTCCACCTCCCGGGAGAGCCGGAGGAGCTCGTTGTCGCTGCCCTTCCCCGCGATCGCGGAGATGAGGGAGAAGATGGAGATGCGGTCATCCTTCCCCGCGGTCTGCACACCCGAATCGTCAAGGCTCATCCTGCCGACCGAGGATGCAAAGAGCATGTTGACCGCCGAGCGCATGTCGCCTTCGGAGCTCTCGGCGATCTGCCGGACCGCCGCGTCGCTGCACGCGATCTTCTCCATGCCGCAGATGTACTTCAGCCGGGGGGCAATCGAACGGGCGGGGATGGCCTTGAACTGCACCGGGTCGCACCGTGCCCGGATCTCCGGTGCGATGCCGTACAGGTCGTTTGCAATCAGGATGATCGGCTGCCGGCTCGTGCGGATGCATTCGAGGATCGCCTTTGCCCCGCCACGGTCCGCAGTGCCCTGCAGGTTGTCCGCTTCGTCAAGGATGATGAGCCGGCGGGAGGCTCCAAGAAGGCTTGCGGTCACGCTGCCGGAACCGGCAACCCGCTCGATGACGGCTGCCGTGCGCTGGTCGCTTGCGTTCAGCTCGATGACTTCCCAGCCCATGTCGTTTGCAAGCGCGATGGCGCACGAGGTCTTGCCGATCCCGGGCTTCCCGTAGAGGAGGAGCGGCCGGCTCCGCACCGTCCACTCCTTTGCCCATACCGCCATCTGCCGTACAACGGTCGTGTTCCCGACAACGTCCTGCAGGTGTTCCGGGCGGTACCGCTCGGCCCAGTCCATACCAACACGTTGGCGGCACATCAAATAAATTATCACTGATGAGGAAAAATACCCTGTACGCAACCTGCTCCAGAATACCGATATGCCAGGTGATTTTTTACGGAGAAGAGCTGTTCGACAGAAACCATTGCAAAGGTTGTCCGGGAATACGAGGGAGTGAAACGGAAGCAGTCGATCGGCCGCATGGTCAATGCGCTTCGGATCGATGCCCCCCACGTGCTTGCGGCGTTCGGGGAGGATGCGGCGGTCATCGAGCACCATGGCGAAGCCCTGCTCCTTGCCGCCGACGGGATCTGGAGCAAGCTGATGGAGGCGGACCCGTACTGGGCGGGGTACTGTTCCATCCTCGTCAATATCCACGACATCGCTGCGATGGGCGGTAAACCGATTGCAATGGTGGACATCTTCTCCGCAACGGAGAACAGCGGGATCCGGGACCTTGTCGTGAAGGGGATGCATGACGCCTCCGAGCAGTTCGGCGTCCCGATTGTCGGTGGGCACCTCCACCCGGACGCCCCTTACAGCGTGATCGATGTCGCGATCCTCGGCTGCGGGAAGCTGGACGCCCTCATCTACAGCCACACGGCGGAGGAGGGTGATGCCGTTATCGCGGCAATCGACCTCAACGGCAGGGTGCACCCGTCCTGTATCCTGAATTGGGACTCGGTCACCATGAAGTCCGCGACAGAGGTCCGGGCCCAGATCGGCGTCCTTGAAGCGATCGCACGGGACCATCTCGTAACCGCGGGAAAGGACATCAGCAATCCCGGGATCATCGGCACGCTCGGGATGCTTCTCGAAATGAGCAGGAAAGGGGCGACCATCGACCTCTCGCTCATCCCCCATCCCGATCTTGCAGCGAACAACATCTCCTTCGATCTCTGGGTCCGGATGTATCCCGGCATGGGATTTGTGCTGACCGCAAAGGAGAAGGATCTTCCCGAACTCGCCCGGCGGTTTGCCGCTGTCGGGATGGTTGCAAAGAAGATTGGGACGGTTGATGGCAGCAAGCACCTCACCGTCCGGTACAAGGGGGAGAACACCGAGGTCTTCGATTTCATCCACAACGGCATCATGCACATCTCCTCCGATGATATTCCATGCCGGTAGCAGTAAAGACGATTGGGATCGGGATTGGCGCCGATGCAGAGAAGGTCATCCGGAGCGCCGGTGCGGTCTCAGACAGAGCTGTCGTTGTCTGTTACTGCCGGCCGGAGACGCCGGGGATTGATACCCCCGGCAACGGTCCTGCTAATGTCCGGATCGCGGCGAGCGCAAAGCCGCACGAAGCACTCATAGCCGATCTCCTGTCCGGGAAGATCGATGCAGCAGTCCGGGGGACCCTCCCGGCAAACGAGACGCTTCGCACCCTGAAGAGCGCCTGCGGCGTCGATCACCTCGAACGAATCGCGCTCCTTGAGACCGCCTCCGGCAAAAAATTTTTCCTAACCCCGGTCGGTGTTGACGAGGGCTGGACGGTTGCGGAGAAACTGGAACTGATCAAAAAGGGAAGGGAGATCGCCCGGCGGTTCGGGCTTCCGGACAAGGCCGGCATCCTCTCCGGCGGCAGGCTCGGGGATATCGGGAGGCACCCGCAGGTCGATGCCAGTATGGCGGAGGCGGAACTTGTCGCAAAGCTTTCGGGCTCTTCCCATTGCGAGATCCTCATCGAGGACGCCGTCGCCTCCTGCGGGCTCATCATCGCGCCGGACGGGATCTCCGGCAACCTGATCTTCCGGACCCTCACGTTTTTGGGAGCCGGGCACGGGCACGGGGCGCCGGTCGTAAATATCAGCAGAATCTTCGTGGATACCTCGCGCGCCTCACCGGATTACACCAATGCGCTGATGCTCGCTGCTGCGCTCCTGGATTGAAATCAAATGCGAAAAAATCACGCTTTTTGGCATCCTGTCATTTTAAGCCGTAAAAAAAATATTCTGCGAAATTCTGCCGCGCGATTCGTGATAATCCAATAGGACGCCTTCCGATGCCCTATCGGAGAGAGATTTGCGGGTTTTTTACAGAAAGTATTTATATTTACCGATATATTTCTTTTTTGAGGTACGATTCATGGCAGATTTACCAATCGCCGCAGTTGTGCGCATTGCAAAGAAGAACGGTGCCGAGCGGGTGGGCAGCGATGCCGCAGAAGCGCTCGTTGCAAAGGCAGAGAAATACATCGCCCAGCTCACCAAGGAGTCCAACAAGCTCGCCGAGCACGCAGGCAGAAAGACCATCAAGAAAGAAGATGTCGACCTTGCAGCAAGGTCATAAATCCCTTTTTTCTTCTCGTTCCGGGATAATCCGTCATACAAGGGATATTTCCCGTTTCCGGATTGAAGCTGTCCGGCAATTCCCATTATCGTAAATCCGGGAAGAATTCCGGGTATCCGCTTACGCCAGAACCCGGTTGTCAACGAGGTAACGGTAATCCAGTCTCTTTGCAAGGACGGGCATTATGTTGTCAACATCGTTGGAAAAATCCGTGCCAAGATCCCCGTTGATGGAGAGGATGGTTGCATTGATGACGGTCCGGTTCTTCCAGCCGTCCTCGGTTTTCGGGTAAATCAGGTACTCGCCCTCCCCGATTGCGTACAACGAAAGGATATGGTATCCCGCCCGGGTAAGTTCGCCTGCGAAGGCAAGGTCCTGCAGGGAGAAGGAGTTCAGGGTCCGGGTTGTGGTCCGGTATGACCCGTCCGTGCACCGGATGATATTTTTGGGATGGGTATGCAGGAAGACGTAGGCATGGCTCCTGTTCATCACAGGCACGACGATTGCCCCGCTGATGCTCCCGTAATCCCCTTTGAAGAACGAGACGTTCCCGTCACTGGCATCGACAAGGTACCCGAGCTCGCGGGATACGATGCTCTCGCAGGAAGCGCTCCCGTAATTGTATGATGAGACGATGGTGTCCGCCTTGTCGGACTGTTGCAGGTCAGAAAGCTTGTTCTTGCAGTCCCGGATCAGGGCGTTCAGCCGGGCTTCGGAAATGCGGGGTATTACCGGGGATGCCACCGGGGCCGGTGTCGCAGTCGTTACCTGTCGCGTAGCAGTTACTACGATGGATTCCGGTCCCGCAGCAGCGGATGTCCCTGCCGGTATCGTTGCAGGAGTTGTCGTAACGGGCGACTGGTCCGCGGGCGTTCCGGACGGTGTAAAAGAAAGGGGATTTTCAGTCGCACGGGGAACTGCGCATCCGGCGAGAATACAGCATACACAGAGCAGGACGCAGACCGCACCGGCAGAGGTAGCATTCAGCATATCTGGATACATCCCGGGAAGCGATCCCTGATGGGGACTGCTCCGCCAGAGCCCTAGAGCCGGCCTTTCGTGCTGGGAATCCCCTTCTTCCCGCTCATGGCGACCGCCTGCGCAAGGGCGATGCCGAACGCCTTGAAGGCCGCCTCGCACTGGTGGTGGTCGTTCCTGCCGGTGAAACTGATGTTGGCGGTGATCCCTGCCCTCGTGCAGAGGGTGTGGAAGAAGTGCTCGAAGATGTCGCCCGGAATGCCGCCGACCGACGGGGCCCCGAATGCACCGGTATAGACGAGGTATCCCCTCCCCCCGCAGTCGATCGCAACGGTTGATAACGCCTCGTCCATCGGGATGATGGCGTGGGAGAACCGGCGGATGCCGGCGCCGTCCCCGATTGCCTGCCGGATTGCATCGCCGAGCACGATCCCGGTATCCTCGATCGTGTGGTGGCAGTCTACCCCGAGGTCCCCCCGGACCGTGCAGGTCAGGTCAAAGCCCCCGTGCTTTGCCATCGCGTGCAGCATGTGATCGAAGAACGGGATGCCGGTCGTCACCGCAACCTTCCCGGTCCCGTCAAGATTGAGGGTGAGTGTAATGTCCGTCTCGTTTGTCTTCCGTTCCAGTCTTGCTTTCCTCATCTGCATACCCCAAGTGCCCCGGCAAGGGTGATTTTCCCCGCGTAGAGCGCGGATCCAAGCACCGCGCCGCAGGCCCCCGCGGAAACGAGCCCCTGCACGTCGGCAACGCTGCTTACCCCGCCGGCAACAACCACCGGTCGTCGCGTGGCGTCAATAACTTTCTTGACCGGGACAAACTTCACGCCCTGCTGCAGGCCTTCGACATCCACGTTGGTGTACAGGAACGATCCCGCCCCGAGCGAATCGAACCGCTGCACCCACGCGATCACATCGCCGGCAGTCTTCTGCCAGCCTTCGACGGCGATCCTGCCGCCTTTCGCATCCACGCCGGCCATCACCCGGCGGCTCCCGAATTCATCGGCAAGAACCCGGACGATCCCGGGGTCCCTCGTTGCCGCCGTCCCGATGATGACCCTTGCAACGCCTGCATCCAGCCAGCGCGAGGCGTCCTCAACCGACCGTATCCCGCCCCCGAGCTGGATCTCGATTCCCGTCTCCTTCACAAGCATACGGATGAGATCCGCATTCTTCTGCGAGCTGCCGAACGCGCCATCAAGGTTGATGACATGGAGCGCATCTGCCCCTTCCGCAATCCAGCGCTCGGCCCATGCAAGCGGCTCCCCGTAGACCGTCGCGCTCTCGCGTTTTCCCTGCACGAGCTGGACGCAGCGCCCGTCAAGGATATCGACCGCGGGAAAGATCCTCATGGTCCTACCGGATCATCCGCTGGATACCCATGACAAGGATATCCCGTGCCCCGGCACGCTTCAGCGCGTTGATCAGCGTGTAGACCCGCTCCTCGGAAACGACCGCATGGACCGCGACGAGATCCTGCGTCGAGGCAACGTCCATCACGGTCGGCCCGGCAAGGCCGGGAAGGACCTTTTTCACGGCATCAAGGCAGGAGCGTTTTACGTTCATCATCAGGTAGCACTGACCCCGCGCCCGGACGACGCTTTCGAGTGCGAGGACGATCTCGTCGATCTTGTCCCGTTTCCCGGCAAGCGAACCGGTGTTTGCGATGAGAAACGTGCTTGTGGTGAGGACTTCTTCAATCACCCGGAGCCGGTTGGTACGGAGCGTTGTACCTGAACTCGTCAGGTCCACGATTGCATCCGCGATCCCGAGCTGGGGGGTCGCCTCGCAGGCGCCGCCGACCCGGACGATACTGACCGGAACCTTGTTCTTTGCAAAGTAGTTCCGGGCGATTGCCGGGAACTCGGTTGCAACCTTCGCGCCTTTCAGGTCCTTCACCGACCGGATCCCCGATTCGTCGTGGACGGCAAGGACAAGCGTCGCCTTCCCGATCTTCAGGTCGAGGAGCTCGGCAACGTCCGAGCCGCGTTCGACGACCATGTCGTGCCCGGTGATGCCGAGATCCGCCGCCCCGGTCGCCACGTATTCAGGGATGTCCACCGGGCGGGCGAAGAGGATCTCGACGAGGGGATCGAGCGTCCTTGTTATCAGCCGGCGTTCGCTCCCGCTCTCGGGTACATGGAGCCCGCTCTTTTCGAGGAGATCCATGATCGGCACGGCAATCCGTCCCTTGTTGGGGACTGCGAGCCGGACCATGCGGGGATCCGCAAGAGTCCTTCCGGTCGCTGCTGCGGCTTTCTGGCCGCTGCGGGCTTTCTGCTTCCCGGTCTTCTTCTCCTTCGTATCAGAAGGTCTTGAGCTGGCCACGGATTACCTTCTCGGTGATGCTGGTGACGTCTGCAAGGTGGTCGTCCACGATCCCCTCGACTTCTCCCTTGATCTTCGCCAGTTTGTACCCCTCGCAGGGCAGGACCTGGACGCTTGCCACGAGCGGCCGGTCGATCGGCTGGCCGATCTGGGAGAGGAGCCGGATGTACATCTCATCGATGCCGTCCACCTTTTTGACACAGTCCTGCGCGATCCGGGTGGAGAGGAGGTTGTAGATCTTGCCGATGTGGTTGATCGGGTTCTTGCCGCTCGTTGCCTCCATG